>JANXSC010000168.1 GCA_025352845.1 Opitutaceae bacterium | reverse complement strand
GTTTGTCATTCTGAGCGTAGCGAAGAATCCAGCAGGGCTTTCGCATCTTAAAAAACGCCGCGTTGATTCAAGGTGATTCTTCGCTGCGCTCAGAATGACAGACCCAGCTCAGCCCTTTTCCACTAAGCCGCCGCTCCATTTGAGTTTTGCGCGCACGACGGAGAAATGGGAGTAGTCGGCGCGTTGGGCGAGCGGCAGCCGGGCTTTGGCGATGGTGATTTCCACCGGTGAACGCGTGCTGACCTTGAGGTTGCGCTGGCCGTCCATCGCGACGAGCAACCGCGATTCGGGCGAGCGGTTAAAAACGCGGAGCGTCACGTTTTCCCGGAAAATGATCGAGCGGTTGCTCAGGGTGTGCGGACAGATCGGGGTCATCGCGATCACCCCGGCCGCCGGGTGAATGATCGGGCCGCCGGCGGAGAGATTATAGGCGGTGGAGCCGGTCGGCGTGGAAAAGATGAGGCCGTCGCAGGTGTATTCGGTCACGAACTCGCCGTCGGCGAACACCTCGAGCCGCACGATGCGGGAGTTCACCTCGTCCTTAATCAGGATGTCATTGAGCGCGAGGCCGTGGACGCCGCGGCGGGTCGAACAGTCGAGCATGGTGCGGTGGTCGATGCGGAATGCACCGCCGAGCAGCTCGCCGAATTGCGCGCGGGCCTCGACCGAGGAAAAGGTCGTGAGGAATCCGAGGCTCCCGCGGTTGACCCCGATAATCGGAACCTGCTCGCGGGCGGATTCGCGCGCCGCGCCGAGCAGCGTGCCATCGCCGCCGATGACGCAGCAGGCGTCGCAACCCCGCAGAAATCCCGGCGAGATCGGGCGCCGGGTGATCTGCTTGGTAGTCACTCCCGCCGCGCGGGCGATCGCGGTGAGTTCGTCGGCGAGGGCGGTGGCCCCGTCCTTGTGGCCATTGACGACGAACGCGAGGGAGCGGATCGGTTTCATGCGGGGTGAGTCGGTATCAAGGTTCCTTGCGCAGGCCGAGCAAGAACTCCCGGTTGCCGTCCGCGCCGGTGATCGGGGAATCCATCGTGCCGATGAGCTGGGCGCGGGAGAGCTGGCCGAGTGCGAAGTCGCGCACGCTGGCGAGCGTCGCCTCTTGCACCGCCGGATCGCGGATGACGCCGCGGCCCTTGTCGACCTCGGCCTTGCCGGCTTCGAACTGCGGTTTCACGAGCGCGATGAGCGTGCCACCGGCGCGCAGCAGCGGCCACACGGCGGGCAGCACGGCCTTGAGCGAAATAAACGCGAGGTCCATCACGATGGCATCGTATTCCGCGCGCGGCAGGGCGGCGGCGGTGAGATGGCGGGCGTTGATCTGCTCGAGATTGGTCACGCGCAGATCGGCGCGGAGGCGGGCGTGGAGTTGGGCGCGGCCGACATCCACGCAGACGACATCCGCCGCGCCGGCCTGCAACGCGCAATCCGTGAAACCGCCGGTGGAAGCACCCACGTCGAGCACATGCGCGCCGCGGAGATCGACGGCGAATTTTTCCAGTGCGCCCGCGAGTTTTTCGCCACCGCGGCTGACGAAACGCGGCGGTTGATCGACGGTCAGCTCCGTGTCTTCGGCAAAATCTTTCCCCGGTTTGTCGAGCCGCTCCGTGCCGCGCAGGACGCGCCCGCTCATGATTAGCGCCTTGGCCTGCGCGCGCGACTCCGCGAGGCCGCGGGCGACGAGCAGTTCGTCGAGCCGGATTTTTTTCATCGGGAACGCGGGCGGCTCGCCTGCTTTTTCGGATGCGGGCTGGCGGCCCGCGCCACTCGTTTCTGCCGCGCGGGCGACCAGCACGTGGTCCGGCCGCCGATGGTGGCGCGGGCGAGGGGCTTTTTCGTTTTCGGGCAACGACCGCCATCTTCCCAGCGGTGCCAGAACAACCACGAGCGCGGAATGTGCGCATTGAGATCGGGCGGCAGGTAGTCGCCGCGGCCGGCAATGGTGGCAAGGGCACGGCGTGCGACGCTGCGGCATTCGCGCCACAGCGCGCGCACTTCGGCGGGCCGGAGCGAACCGGCCTGGCGCGTCGGGTGAATCGCCGCGCGCCAGAGAATCTCGTCGGCCATCCAGTTGCCGACGCCGGGGAACCGCTCCTGCATCAGCAGCACGGCCTTGATCGGCGCGCGGGCGCGGCGGCGGAGAAAGGCGGCGACGGCTTCGATCGTGAATGCCTCCGATGAAATCGCGGGCGCAATCTTGGTCCACCAACGCGGTGGTTCACTGCCGAGGTGAAACTCCACGCCGCCAAACATCCGCGGATCCTTGAACACGAGCGCGTGCCGCGCAGTCAGGAGCACGAGGTGATCATGTTTTTCCGGTGTGTAGTTCGCGGGCTTGACGAACAGTTCTCCGCTCATGCCGAGGTGGATGCCGAGCCACGCGCCACCGCTAAAACGAAACGCCATCTGCTTCGCCCGTGCCGCCGAAACCTTGAGGGTCGCTCCCGTGATCGCCCCGCGCAGCGCCGGGAGGTCGACACCGCGCAGGATTTTTTTGGTGTCGTGCGTCAGGACGCGGACGACGCGCTGGCCGGTCGCGGCTTGCGCCCAGCGTTTGCGGAAGAATTCGACTTCGGCGAGTTCGGGCATTGCGGAAGAAGCCTCACGCCAAGGGCGCGGAGGACGCAAAGGACAATCCGCGTGCGGGGTGGCGACCTTTGCGTCCTTGGCGTGAGGCCATTCAGGTCAGCGTTTTCACGAAGGTGGCGAAACTGGAAAACACCGGGACGCTCGGTGGCGCGATCGCGGCCCACGCGGCCGCGTCGTGTTTGCCGGTGCAGACGGCGGCGGCGCGAATCCCGGCGCTCAGTCCTGCCTCGAGATCGCTCACGCGATCGCCGACCATCCAGCAGTGCGCAGGATCGAGTTGGTAGCGGGCGATGCACTCGAGTTCGAAGCGCGGGTAGGGTTTGCGGTAGCCGGCCGGATCGTCGGGCCCCTCGGGTGCGATGCAGATCTCGTCGAAGATCGGGAGCGGCAGACCGAGGAGCGCGTGCATGCGATCATTGCAACGATGCACGGCGTCGAGCGTGTAGAGACCGCGCGCGATGCCGGATTGGTTGGTGTGGAGGAAGAGCCGATAGCCGAGCGCGCGGGCGCGGCGCAGGGCGTCGGCGCCGCCGGGAATCAACTCCACGCCCGCGGGATCCGCGAGGTAGTGCTTGTCGAGGATGAGGGTGCCGTCGCGATCGAGGAAGAGGGCGCGGCGGAAATTTTCGATTTTCGATTTTCGATTTTCGATTTCCACGCGGTTAGGCCCCGTGGGCGACATAGGCTTTGAGTTCCGCGGGTGTGACGGTGGCGGTGCCGAGTTTACCGACGACCACGCCGGCGGCGGCGTTGGCGAAGTGCGCGGCGGTTTCGAGCGAGGCACCGGCGGCAAGCGCGAGCACGAGACCGGCGAGCGATGTATCACCGGCACCCGAGACATCGAAGACCTCGCGCGCGGCGGTCGGAATGGTTTTCAAAATCTTTCCGTCGGAGCTGAGCAGCATGCCGTCTTCGCCGAGCGTGATGACGAGATGCTTGGTGGCGTAGCGTTCGTGCAGCCGCGCGCAAACCTCGGCGGCGGGAAACGGCGTGTGCGGCGGCAACTCGATGCCCGCGAGCTGGAGCGACTCGCGCTTGTTCGGCGTGATGAGATCGAGGCCGTGGAAGGAGAGCGTGCGCTTCGGCTTCGGGTCGAGGGCGACGAATTTTCCGGCGGCACGGGCGAGGGTCGTGATGCGCGCGACGAGTTCGTTGCCAAGGATACCCTTGGCGTAGTCGGAGAGAATCACGGCGTCGCACGCCGCGATTTCCTTGGCGAGGAGCGCCTCGGCTTTCGCGGCGGGAAAATGATAAGCGGCCGGCGCGGCTTCGCGGTCGAGGCGGCAGAGTTGCTGGTGTTGCACGAGCACGCGCGTCTTCACGATCGTCGGTGCATCGCCCGGGGTGGGAATCGTGGCGATTTTTTTCGCGTGGAGAATGGCGGTGAGGCGTTCGCCGGCGTCGTCGCGTCCGATGAAGCCGGCGATGGTGCAGCGCGCACCGAGGGAGGCGATGTTGAGCGCGACGTTGGCGGCACCACCGGCGGTCCACGAATCGCGCGCGATGTCCACGACCGGCACGGGCGCCTCGGGGGAAATGCGCGTGGCGTCGCCCCAGATGTAGTGGTCGAGCATCACATCGCCGACGACAAGGACGCGCAGCTTGTCGATTTTTTTGAGGAGTGAAGGCAGGGAACGCATTGGAAAAGTGGGCAGCTGGGGATGAAACAAATCTGGAACTCAGGAAATCAGGAATCGGAAAATGAGGCGCACGGGTCCTGCGGGCGCAGCTCACTTTCTTGCCAGCTGCATAGAGCGGAAACGCGTCGCAGCGTAGCACGGGCAGCCTGCCCGTGCTGGTCCGGAAAACGCGGACAGGCTGACCGCGCTACGCACGCCATCGGCCGCAGTGGCAAGAAACTGAGATGCACCCGGTCCCTGATTTCCTGGGTTCCAGATTCTCATTCGGCGAATTCCCAATGGTAGTGATAGCGCGAGAGCATCGTCGGTTTGGCGGTCGTGACTTGGACGACATCCTCGATGCGGCAGCCGCCGAGGCCCGGGTAGTAGAGGCCGGGCTCGACGGTCACGACGGAGTTTTTCAACAGCGTGTAGTCGATGGTGCCGCTCATGCGCGGCGGCTCGTGCACGGCGAGGCCCAGTCCGTGGCCGGTGCCGTGGAAAAATCCGACCGAGCCTTTGGGCCCGTGCTTCGTCTCGAAGCCGCGCGCGGTGAAAACCTCGACGCACTTGCCGTGGACATCGCGGCCGTTGACGCCCGCGCGAATCGCACCGAGCGCGGCGAGTTGCGCGGCGCGGACCGCGGCGACGAGCGCGCGCTGGGCATCGCTCGCGCGACCACGGAGAAACGTGCGAGTCATGTCGCCGTGGAAACCCGTGGCCGTCACGCGCGGGAAAATATCCACGACGATCAGCTCGTGCGGGCGCAGCGGGCCGGAGCCGCGGTCATGCGGATCGCAGGCTTGGTCGCCGCCGGCGACGATGGTGTTGGCGGAGACGGCGCCGGCTTCCAGGCAGGCGACCTCGATGGCGAATTTCAGTTTCTCGCTCGTGAGCGGTGCGCCGCGATAGACGAGCTTGCGACCGCTGACCTTGCTGGCGCGAAGGATTTTTTCCGCAGCGGCGAAACCCAGCGCGCTGCAGCGGTTGCCCTCGCGGATCGCGGCGGCCTCGGCGGGCGTCTTGATTTCGCGCGCGGGGAAGAGCGCGCCCTCGGCGACCTCGAGGTCGAGACCAAGCTCGAAAAGTTTTTCGTAAACGCCCGCCGGGAAATCTTCGCCCACCGTGAAGCGCGTCTGCCCGTGATCCTTTGCGACGAGGTAGATGACCTCGGCGCCGCCGGGCTTCCGCTGCGGCCAAAGTTCGCCGGCGCGCTTCAGGTAGTCGGCGAGCGGAAGGACGACATCGAAGTCCGAGGTCCGCTTTACGCGGGCGAATTCGAGGGCGCTGACGACCGCGATTTTCTTCCCGCGCAAGCCAAACGCCACAAACGGATCGGGCACGTCCACCTGCCCGAAATAGAGGGCGTCGGGGCTGTGGTCGGTGGCGGCGTAGAGGAGGGGAGGCGGCGGAGTTTTTCCGGGCACGGAAGGGAGAGGTTGAGTCAGAGCGTGGCGGGCATTAGCCACCGCCCCGATGAAAAATGCAAATCCGGTTTCGTGGCGCTGCGCTGCGCTGATTCCCGTGGCGCTGCTGGCGCTGGTCGGGTGTGGCCGCAATGGAACCGAGCGCGCACTCTCGGTGCCGGCTTCACCACACAGCGCGGCGGGCGCGGATGCAAAGGCCGCGGGCGTGCCCGTGCGCTACACCTTCGAGGTAGTCGCAACGACGCCGCACGATCGCGGGGCTTTCACGCAGGGGCTCGTGTTTCGCAACGGCGGTTTTCTGGAAAGCACCGGGCTCAACGGCCAGTCGTCGCTGCGCGAAGTGGAGCTGAAGACGGGCCGCGTGCTGAAACAAGTTTCCATCGCCCCGCAGTATTTCGGCGAGGGCCTCGCCGTGATCGGCGACCGGGCGTTTCTGCTCACGTGGCAGCACGGCAAGGGCTTCGTTTACGACGCCGACACGTTTCGGCTCGAACGCGAATTCACCTATACCGGCGAAGGCTGGGGCCTCACGACCGACGGCCGCTCGCTGATTCTCAGCGACGGCACCGCGCGGCTGCGCTTCCTTGATCCGGCGACGTTCGTCGTCACGCGCACCGTGGAGGTCACAAGCGAGGGCAAACCGGTGGAGCACCTGAACGAGTTGGAATTCGTCCGCGGCGAGGTGTTCGCCAATGTCTGGAT
Source organism: Opitutaceae bacterium (assembly GCA_025352845.1). Classification (GTDB taxonomy): domain Bacteria; phylum Verrucomicrobiota; class Verrucomicrobiia; order Opitutales; family Opitutaceae; genus ER46. Next base: position 10,616 of record JANXSC010000168.1, on the reverse strand, counting down.
GGAAAACGAAATCCTGCGCATCGATCCCGCGACCGGCGTGGTGGTCGGCGTGATTGATTGCAGCGGGCTTCTGCCGCGCACCGAAATCCGCCCCGACACCGACGTGCTCAACGGCATCGCCTATGAAGCCACGACCGACCGCCTCTTCCTCACCGGCAAACGCTGGCCGAAAATCTATGAGGTGAGGCTGAAGGTGAAGCCGTAGAGTATTGAGGCTTTCTTCCGAACGAAATTGCGCAACCGTCTGCGAAACACGCCCACTTTGCGGCGATGCTCGGCGATACCGACAATGGATCCAAAGGTTGCGAATAGGTCATAGCTTCACGAGACCACGAAAGTTGCGAAGCCGCGGCAAAAATTATGCCGTAGACCATATCATCGCCACGCACTACCCTTTCAATCGTTCTTTTCGTTCCCTTGATCGCATGGCGCGGGATGAACCCTTGTAGCTTGAGTTGCGACGCGACCACAAAAAATCGCCGACGGAGTGCGTCGGCGATGGAACCAGTGTCTGATTGCGAATAATAGATATCTCTTAGACGACCGACTTAAGTCGGCGACTCAAGCCGAAGAGACCGAGAAGGCTAACTCCTAACAGAATTATCGAACTGCCACTGTCGGGAACGCCCGTAACAGGATTAGGAGCAACACCAAGAGAAACGTTGTTTGATTGAAACGAGAAGACGCCATTCGTGGCCGTGCCGTCGGCAGAGAGAATGCCGTAGGACCAAACACCGGTCGTAGCGTCCAATCCCGGATTGTTTGACCGCAAGGTTCCGGTCCCATCAATGAGTAAGCGCGTGCTCGATTGAAAAACAGCGGTGATCGCAGCTAGGTCGAACGTGTAGTTGAAGCCTCCGGCGAGCCCACCGGTCGCGGTATCGGTGACCGACCACAAACTGCTGATTGCCTGCGCCCCTAGTCCGACGGTGAAACCCTTGAAACTCACAGTGTCACCGACGAGGGCGGTGGGATAGCTGCCTTCTGCGCTGGTGACAACTGAGGACGGACTCGCCCCCACCGAGGTGACGGCTCCGAGCTGGTTGGGGGTTAGGATCAACCCACCCGTCAGACCCGACTGGATATTGATTTGGCCGGTAATAAGAGCGGCCTGCGCGGTGAGTGCGCAGCTGCCGAGTAGAAGCGGTATAATTTTGGCGAGCGATATATTCATGGTCTTTCTGGCTTTCGATTTATGTTTAATATTTATTATTTGGCACCGACGGACCTTGTGCCTTGCGGCCTGAGCGCAATCGCCCTGTTCCGTCGAAAGCTTAATATAGTCCAGTGACGAGTCGCTGAATATGGGGTGTCTCCCTACTTTTTTTGTCGGATTAGAATGCACTCAGGTGCGTCTGGCTCCGGAGGCTACGGTCCTATAATCCAGGTTGTTTTGAGCGATGGGTAAAGGATCGCGCGGTGAACGGCAGAGTGGAATTTTGGGATTTGGGCCGCGGACAAGAAATGCGCGCAGCAAGACGTGATAAAATTGGGTGTCATTCGCGCGGCTTTCCCGCCAAGTTCGCCGCTCCATGTCCCGAATCCAGCAAGTGTTTGCCCGCGCCCAGGCCGAGAATCGCGCCGCCTTTGTCGCCTACGTGTGCGCGGGTGATCCCGACTTTGCGACGTCGGTCGAGATCTGCCGCGCCCTGCTGGCCAACGGCGTGGACATCCTCGAACTCGGCGTGCCGTTTTCCGATCCGCTGGCGGATGGGTTGACGAATCAGCTCGCGGCGCAGCGGGCGTTGGAGGGCGGGATGACGGCGGCGCGAGTCTTCGAGCTCGTGCGCCGCATCCGCGAGTTCAGTCAGGCTCCGATTGTTTTCTACACTTACTACAACCTCGTTTTCGCCAACGGCGTCGACGCTTACGTGCGTGCGGCCAAGGCGGCAGGCGTCGACGGCATCCTCACGCTCGACCTGCCGCCAGAAGAGGCGGGCGAGGTGACGAAGGCCTGCGCGACGCACGGCGTGGAGACGGTGTTCATCATCGCGCCGACGACGCCGAACGCGCGCATCGAAATCATCGCCGCGGCGACGACGGGTTTTCTCTACTACGTCTCGCGCGAAGGCGTGACCGGCGTGCGCGATCAAGTGGCGGCCAATATCCCCGAGGCCATCGCGCGCGTGCGGGCGCGGACGAAGCTCCCGATGGTCGTCGGTTTCGGTATCGGCACGCGCGCCCAGGTTGCGGAGGTGGCGGCCAACGCCGATGGCGTCGTCGTCGGCAGCGCGCTCGTGAATTGCGTGCGCGACCACCTCGCGAACCGCGCGCAAATCGTGCCGGCCATCGCGGCGCGGGCCGCGGATCTTTCGGCGGGCGTGAAACGGATTTCGAAATAACGTGCCGTTGGCCTGAGGAGATTTTTTCCGTTTCCCCGATGCCGCGCACCGTTCTCCTCATCGACGACGACCGCCTGCAATTTCGTCTCACGCAGGCGCAGTTCGGAGCGTTTCAGGGGGAGAAATTTTTACTGGAGTGGGTGGGCAGCTACGAGGAGGGATTGGAGAAACTCGCCGGCGGCGGTTTCGCGGCGTGCCTGCTCGACTACCAACTCGGCGAACGCGACGGGCTCGAACTCATCCGCGCGGCGGTCGCGCGGGACTGCCGCATCCCGATCGTGTTTCTCACCGCGGAGACGGCAGATCGTGTCGATATCGCCGCGATGCACGCGGGGGCGCTCGACTACCTCGTCAAGGGCGAGATCACGCCGCGCGCGCTGGAGCGCTCGCTGCGCTACGCGCTCAAACTCGGCGAGACACTCGAGGCCCTGCGCCTGCTCGCGACGCGCGACGAGCTGACCGGGCTGCTGAATCGCCGCGAGTTCGATCGCATCCTGGACGAGGAGCGAGAGCGCGCGCTGCGCTTCGGCCATCCGCTCGGCCTGATCATGATCGATGTGGATCGCTTCAAGGCGATCAACGACGGGCACGGGCATCCCGCGGGCGATGCGGTGCTGCGCGAAGTCGCGCGGCTGCTCGGGCGTGAAGTGCGCACGGTGGATCGCGTGGCGCGGTTCGGGGGCGAGGAATTTGCGGTGCTGCTCGTGCAGACGGATGCGACGGGAACCTCCGATGTCGCGAGCCGGCTCTGCGCCACGATTGCGGGAGAGTCATTCACGGCCGCGGGTGTGGCGGGATTGCGCGTGACGATCAGCGCCGGAGTGGCGGCGCTGCCGAACGATGCGCGGCAGGCGGGCGAGTTCGTCGCGGCGGCCGACAAGGCGCTCTACGCCGCGAAACAGCGCGGGCGCAATCGCGTGGTGACGTTTGCCGAAGTATAAGCGCGCGACGCTACGCGGGTGCCAGAATGCGCAGGCTCGCGGGCTTCACGGAAAATTCCAACCGCGTGCCGGCTTCGTGCAGTTCGCCGTCCGTGTGCAGCCAGCCGGGCGCCGCACGCTCGATGACGAAGTGATGCGAGCGGCGGGCCTGCACGCCGCGCCCGCCCGCGATGGTGCCGCGGAAAAGCCGCAGCGCGAGCGGCAGGCCGTTGCCGAGTGTCACCGGCGGCAGCGCGCAGAGATCGAGCTGGCCGTCGTCGACGGTGGCGCCGGGGGCGATGCGGGCGTTGTTGCCGTATTGGTCGGCGTTCGCCACGGCGAGGGTGAAGGCGTGAAACGATTCGCGGCGCCCCGCGTGCGACACGATGTAGTCCTGCGACCGCCATTCGCGCCATGCGACTGCACTCGTCGTGAGGTAGCGCAGAAAACCGCGCTGTTGGAGGCGGTTGAACCGGTGCGCGATCTCGGCCTCGAAGCCGATGCCCGCGGCGGTGAAAAACGGGTGCCCGTCGGCGATGCCGGTGTCGATGAGGCGCGGCTGGCCGTGATCGAGGATCGCGAGCGCGCGGGCGACGGAGCCGTGGATGCCGAGGTGCCGGCCGAGACCGTCGCCCGAGCCGCACGGCACTAGGCCGAGCGTGGCGGTGGAGCCGCTGACAACAGCGGCAATTTCGTTCATCGTGCCATCGCCGCCGACCGCGACGATCCGTTCGCAACCGGCGGCGAGTGCTTCCCGCGCGAGGTCCGAGGCGTGTCTTGCGCGCTCCGTGAAGACCACTTCGGCGCTTCGTTTGGCCGCGTAGGCCCGCACTTCCGCCAGCGCGCGACTGGCGCGGCCGGACCGGGGGTTGACGATGAAGCGGATTTTCAAGGCGGGGATAATTTTTGACCACGGATTGCACGGCTGCGATGGATTGGAAGAACAAAACCGTGCGCGACCGACCTCTCCTCCATGTGCTCACCGGCCCGACGGCCGTCGGCAAGACCGAATGGGCCCTGCGTTGGGCCGAGCAGCACGGCGCCGAGATCGTGTCGTGCGATTCGTTGTTGTTCTACCGCGGCATGGACATCGGCACGGCGAAACCCACCGCGGCTGAGCGTGCGCGGGTGCCGCACCACCTCATCGACATCTGCGCAGTGACCGAGCGGATGGACGTGACACGCTACGTCGCGCGCGCGCGCGCAGCCGTGGAAAAAATCTGCGCGCGGGGAGGCCGCGTGCTCGTGACCGGTGGCAGCGGGTTTTACCTGAAGGCATTTTTCGCTGCAGTGGCGGACGAGGTTGAGGTGCCCGCGGCGGTGCGTGACGAAGTGCGCGCGTTGGGCAGCGAGACTGCGGTCGCCCGTCTGCGCACGCTCAATCCCGCGGGCCTCGGTGCGCTCGACGTGGCGAATCCACGCCGCGTCACGCGCGCGCTGGAGCGTTGCTTGGCGTCGGGCCGGACGCTTGCCGAGCTGGCGGAGGATTTTGCGCGGCTGCCGGCGCCCTTTGCCGACTATCGCGTCGAACTCACCAGGCTCGAACGCGACCCCGCCGACCTCACGCGCCGGATTGAGGCACGCGTCGCCACGATGTTGCGCGCCGGATTGATCGATGAGGTGCGCGGGCTGCGAGCGGCGGGATTTGAGCAGAATCCCAGTGCCGCCGGTGCCATCGGTTATCGCGAGGTGATCGATGTGCTCGACGGTCGCCGGCCGGAGGCCGGCCTCGCCGCCGAGATGGCGAAAAATACGCGGGCGCTCGTGAAGAAACAGCGCACGTGGTTTCGCACGCAACTGCCGCCGCATCGCGAGATCCACGCGGAAGTTTTGCGCAGCGAAGCGGAGTTATTCTCCGCCTGAATACGGATCGCGAGGCGGCGGCGTGGCGTGCGGAAAGTTCCGGGTTTTTGCGTCGGCGGACGGCTTTTCTGCATCCGGATTTTGGCTCGACTTTTCCTTAGAATTAAATTGGCTTGTAAGCTTTTCCGCGCCCGGGCGTCTCCTTCGGCTCGGCCACACCTCCACATTTTATGACAAGCAAACGAAACATACCGACCCGCCGTTTCATCAAACCCACCTTCAACTTCTTGATTGAGAAGAAGCGCGACGGGGGCGAGTTCACGCAGGAGGAGATTCGCTACATCATTGATAGCACGCTGGATGGCGAGATGCCGCAGCACCAGCTGGCCGCGCTGGCGATGGCGATTTATTTCTCGGGTATGTCGGCACAGGAAACGGCGGACCTGACCGAAGAGATGATGCTCTCGGGCGAGGTGATCGACCTGTCCCACATCGCGAAGCCGAAGATCGACAAGTATTCCACCGGCGGGGTGGGCGATAAGACCTCGCTCGTGCTCGTCCCACTCGCGATGGCGTCGGGCGTCGTGGTGCCGATGATGTGTGGTGTCGAGCACGACTACATCATCAACACCCTCGAAAAGCTCGCTTCGATTCCCGGCTTCAAAAGCCACCTCACCAACGAGCACTTCGCCGCCCAGCTCGCCAAAATCGGCGGTGCGATTGTTGCGCAGACCGACGATCTCGCGCCGGTCGAGGCCAAGTTCTACGCGCTCCGCAAGGAGACCGGCACCATCCCGAGCCTTCCGCTCATCACGGGCAGCGTGCTCTCGAAGAAGCTCGCCGAGGGCTCCGAGGGCCTCGTGATCGATGTGAAGTGGGGCAACGGTTCCTTCATTAAGGATCTCGAGCAGGCGAAACAGCTCGCGCGCTCGATGACGCGTGTCGGTCGTTCGATGAAGCGCCGCTGCGTCGCGCTCGTCACCGACATGAACCAGCCGCTCGGCGACACCGTCGGCACTTCGCTGGAAGTGAAGGAAGCGATCAAGCTTCTCAAGGGCGAGGGTCCCGAGGATATGAAGGAACTCGTCCTCAAACTCGGCATGGAGATCGTCCGCCTCGCGGGCGTCGCCGGCTCGACGCTCTCGGCGAAGCAGACCGTGCAGCGGCATCTCACCGACGGCTCGGCGCTCGAAAAATTTAAGGACCTCGTGAAGGCGCAGGGCGGCGACACGACCTTCATCGATCACCCGGAAAAATTTCCGGCGGCGCGCCACATTCGCAAGCTTCCCGCGCCCAAGCGCGGCTATGTCCACACGATCAACGCCGCGATGATTGCGCACGGCGTGCATCTCCTCGGTGCCGGCAGGCTCGCGCCGGGCGACAAGGTCGATCACGCGGTGGGTGTCTCCGAAATCAAGAAAGTCGGCACGCAAGTGAAGCAGGGCGAGCCGCTGATGATGATCCACTACAACGACGAGGCGAAGCTCGAGACCGCGCTCAACTACTTCAAGGACGCCTACCGCCTCGCGCCGAAACGGCCGACGCCCCCGCCGCTGATCGTCGAGCGCGTGGCGTAACGGCCGACTCGGTTAACAACACTCCCGAAGGCCGGCCGAATTTTGGCCGGCCTTTTTGTTCTGGGAGTCATTGCGGCAGCGATTTCATTTTAGCATGACCGAAAGCTTTCACTCCGAAAAGAAACCGATTTGGGTGCCGCCACCCCGCCCCGAGCCGGTCGAACGGGCTCTGATCGACCGGAGCGCTTGGCCGAAGCCGTGGGCGCAGTTGAAATACTTCACGTTTCAGCCGGCGATTTTTCCGCGGCTGCTTGGGCAGGTCTCGTCCGACGCGCGGCCGGGCGACTTCGTCAACGTCTACGACAAGAACGGCAACCTGACCGGCGGCGGCCTCTTCAACCCGCGCGCGAAAATTCCGCTGCGCGTCGTCTGCCATTCGACGGAGCCGATCAGCGAAAACTATTTCGAGACTGCGATTCGCCGGGCGGTCGCGCTGCGCCGCGACTTGTTCAAACTCGACGAAACGACCGATGCCTACCGCCTCATCAACTCCGATGGCGACGGGCTGAGCGGGCTCATGATTGATCGCTATGGCGACACGCTGTTGTGCGAAGTCCATTCGCTGGGCATCGCGCAGCGGTTGCCGAAATGGCTGCCGCTGCTCCATGAACTCGCCGGCACGAAGTTCGCGCGCGTCCATGTCGATCACGATCTCGGGAGCCTCGAAGGGATCAAGCCGTCGACGTTCAACGAGACCAACGCCGCCGCGCCGGACCGCGTGAAGATCCGCGAGCACGGCGTGCGCTACGAGGTGGATTTCGCCGAAGGGCACAAGACGGGTTTTTTCTGTGACCAGCGGGACAACCGCAAAGCCATCGCGCGCTTCACCAAGGACGCGCGCGTGCTCGACCTCTGTTGTTACACCGGCGGGTTTTCGCTGAATGCCAAAGTGCTCGGCGGCGCCGCCGAGGTCACGAGCGTGGACCTCGACGAAGTCGCGCTCGCGCAGGCGAAGCGCAACATGAACCTGAACCAGGCGCGGCTGAAATTCGTCCACGCCGACGCGTTCGCTTACGCGCGGCAGATGCAGCAGAACGGGGAGAAGTGGGACGTGGTCGTGCTCGACCCGCCGAAATTTATTTTCACCCGCGACGCCGCCGGCAACTGGGAGGGCCGCCAGAAATACGAGGACCTCAACCTGCTATCCATTTCGCTCGTGAAATCCGGCGGCATCTTCGTGACGTGCTCCTGCTCCGGCCTGCTCTCGCTGGAGGATTTCGAGGCGCATGTGATCAAGGCGGCGCACCGCCTGAACCGCCGCCTGCAGTTTTTCGATCGCACCGGACCGGGCGTGGATCACCCGGTTTATTCAAACTGTCTTGAGAGTCGTTACCTGAAAGTGTTGTGGGCGCGCGTCGTGTGATGGCCGCGGCGGAGGAGTGTAGAGTCCGCCAAGTTCGGCATTGATGTGCCGAGCGGCTTCTCCCAACACTGCGAGACAAACATGCCAGCCTCGTTAGCATCTGTTTTAAGAGTGTGTGGCGTCGCCTTTGCGCTGATCTTGGGCGGCGTGCGCGCGGCGGAACCCGTTTCGCCGTTGATCGGGGCGACACTGGAGCAAGTGGTCGCAAAATACGGCGAACCCAAGAGCCAGATTACCGTCGGTGATCGGCTGGTGATTTTCTATCCGAAGGAGCGCATCGTGGTGCGCGGCGGACGGGTGATTGAGGTGGAGCAGCTTGCGGCCGAACCGGTGCGTCGGCCTGAACCGCCGGCTACAGTGCCGGCGAACTCGCCGACTTCTGCCGCGGGTCCGAATGCAGGAAACTCCGTTCCCGGGGCTGCGGCTTCGCCGGGAACGCCGGCCTCACCGGAGGCGGTTACTCCCGCCGTGACTCAGCCTCAGCCCGCGTCTGAGTCTAAGGTTGAGATCAAATTGGTCCGGCCGCCTTCCGCCAACGGCCGCGGTCAGATCACACCTCTCCCCGCCCCGAAGGAAGAGGTCGTTCCCGTGGCTCCCGTGAGTCCTCCGCTTCCCGTCGTCGAGCGCAACGTCGGTCCGACGAAACAGGAACTGGCGGCGCAGGCGGCAGCGGCGGAACGCGTCGCCGAGCTGGCCGCGAAAAACAAACGGGCGAAGGCCACCAGCTCGGCAGTTCGCCGTTTGGATTTTGCCGAAGGCTCGGCCTTGGAAGACGAAGGCACGCCGGCTTGGCGTTACGTTTTGTTGGCGGTGGTGGTGATCGGAGGCTTGGGGTTTTTTATTTGGCGGTGGCGGCAGGGTCAGGCCGACCTTGCGGCCACTTCGGTGAAGAACACGCCGGTGCGGAAGACGGCCGCGCCGGTAGCGGCGGCCCCCGTTGCGGCGCCAGTTCGCGCACGAGAGACCGCGTTCTCCGCTGATTTTATTTCGCGTTTGGATGCCGCTCAGTTCGAAACCTTGGTGACAGCCTATTACAGCAAGACGGGTGTTGTCGCTGTGCGTGCTACCGACAGTGCGTCCGGCTTGGTGCGAGTCCGGATTTCGTGGAAGGGCGAGCCCCGGCCGTTTGCGGGCGTGCTCTGCCTCGGTCGAGCCACCGCGCTGATCGATGCGAACCCGTTGCGCGAACTCGCCGCGGCGCTGGTGAAGGAAGACATCCGGCGCGGACACGTCGTCACGACCGGAAAATTTGCCCCGGCAGCGCGCGATTTTGCCGCCGAGAATCAGCTCACGTTACTCCCCGGCGATACGTTCTTGGAGAAATTGAATGCCCTGCCGGAAAGCGCCCGCGCTGAAATCATGCGCACGGTTGCTCCGGCGAATTCGGCGGCGTGAGTCTTGTTGTAGAACCGGCCGCCGGCCGGGCCTACATTCCAAAATCACGTATCAGACGCGTCCGAGATACGAGCCGTCGACGGTGCTGACTTTGATGACCTCGCCTTCCTTGATGAAGAGCGGCACTTGGATGACGAGGCCGGTCTCAAGCTTCGCCGGCTTCTGGACGTTGGAGGCGGTGTCGCCCTTCACCCCGTCGGCCGACTCGACGATCTTCAGTTCGACGGTGGAAGGCAGATCGACGGTGAGGGGGCGCTCTTCGACGAAGAGCACGTCGACCTTGCCGCCGGGGGCGAGGTAGTTTTTCACGTCGCCGAGCTGGGTGGGGGTGAGTTCGATTTGTTCAAACGTCTCCGGGTCCATGAACGCGAACACATCGCGATCCGCGTAGCTGAACTCGAGGGTCTTGCGCTCGGTCGGCATCACTTCAATCGTGTCGGTCGAGGCGAAACGCTGGTCGAGCGCCTTTCCGTAGCGCAGATTGCGCATCTTGATCTGCACGAAGGCGCGGAGATTGCCCGGAGTGCGATGCTGGGTTTCCATGACGAGGTGGGGCTCGCCGTTGAATTTGATGACTTGGCCTCGGCGGATATCGTTGGCTGCGGGCATGACGGAAGGTCGGTTCGGGCTGGCGGAGTTACGGGTGGAAAGGGTCCAGAGTGCGCAACCGCCGTCGCGAGTGTCAAGGCCGTGGGGCGGGCGCACATCCGCGCTTGCGCTCGGCGGTGGCGGTTTCCGACACTGCTCGCCACTCCATGAAACAACGCACCCTCGCGCGGGAAGTCTCGATCCAGGGGAGCGCGCTCCACACCGGCGACGCTGTCACACTCACCTTGAAACCCGCCGCGGTGGGGCAGGGATATGTCTTCCGCCGCATCGATCTCGCGGGCGCGCCGGAAATCCGCCCGCGCTCCGACCTCGTCACCGATCTCGTGCGCGCGACGACGATCCAATCCGGCCACGCCAAGATTCACACGGTCGAGCACGTGCTGAGTGCGCTGCACGGCTGCGGCATCGACAATGTGATCGTCGAGATGAACGCCTCCGAGCCGCCGATCCTCGACGGTTCGGCGAAACCATTTGTCGATCTCATCATGCAGGGCGAGCCGGTCGAGCAGGACGCGGACCGCGAGTATTTTACCCTCGATGCGGCAGTGTCCGTGACGAAGGGCGCCTCGTCGCTCATCGCGCTGCCGTGCGACGAGCTGAAAATTTC
>JANXSC010000166.1 GCA_025352845.1 Opitutaceae bacterium | reverse complement strand
TACGCGCTCTGCGGCCTCGCGGTCGCGGGCATCCGCCATTTCCGAAACCAGCCATGAACACCCCCGACCAGCCCCCTCCGCCCGCGAATCCGCTGCCCGCGCCCCCGCCAGCCGCCGACATCATGCAGGAGGTGCGCTTCGCGGTCGTGCTGTACGGCGGCGTGTCGCTCGCGATCTACATCAACGGCGTCGCGCAGGAGCTGCTCGAAATGGTGCGCGCCACGGCGGTGGATGCCTCGGGCGGGCTCGTGTACTCCGAGGACGAGGACTCCGCCGAAGACAAAAAACTCAGTGCCTCCGGCAGGATTTACCGTCGCATCGGGAAATTCCTCAACAGCCGCACGCCCAACGATGCGATGCTGCAACCGCTCGCCCCCCGGGCGCTCAATGCACGCGAGGCACACCCGGCATACGCAGAGCCCGTTCTGACGAAATTCGTCGTGGACGTGATCTCCGGCACCTCGGCAGGAGGATTGAACGGCATCTTCCTCGGCAAGGCGCTCGCGAACGATCAGTCCATGGGCCCGCTCCAGGATCTGTGGATGACCGAGGGCGATCTCGCGCGGCTGCTGAATGACGACGAATCCGTGAGAGACGAGCCCGCGCTCGACCCGGCCAAGGTCAAGCGGCCGGAGTCGCTGCTCAACAGCGAGCGGATGTACGAGAAGCTGCTCACCGCGCTGCACGGGATGGATTTCCCACTCGGCGGCAAATCCACCTGCCCGGATGCAACACGCGCCGGACGCAAGCCCTTCGAGCCGTCCCCGCTCGTCGAGGAGCTCGATGTGTTCGTGACGACTACCGACATCGCCGGGCTGCCGATCCGCATCCAGCTCGCGAATACTGTCGCCGACGAGAAGCGGCACCGGAATGTCTTCCGCTTCCGCTACTGCTCGAAAAAGGCGACCGGCGAGAAGCACGACGACTTCGGCGTGACGTGCAATCCCTTCCTCGCTTTCGCGGGCCGCTGCACGTCGTCGTTCCCGTTTGCCTTCGAGCCGATGCGGCTCGGCGACATCTGGCGTGTGCTCGGCTATTGGCGGGCCTACGGGCTGGGCAAGGAGGCCTACCTTTCCGAGTGGCAAGGTCGCCATTTTTTCGAGGACTACACGAAAGGGAAGAAAGACGAGGATCTCAAAAAGAGCATCGCGGATTTCGAGAACCGCTCTTTTGGCGACGGCGGATACCTCGACAACAAGCCCTTCACCTACGCCACGCGCACGCTCATGCGCCGCCGCGCCGTGTGCCCGGTGAAGCGCAAGCTCCTCTACGTCGAGCCCGCGCCGGATCCGATGCTGCCCGACACGGGCAGCGGGGGCAGGCCGGGCGTCATCGCCAACGTCACCGCCGCGCTGCTCACGCTGCCGCGCCACGAGACGATTCACGACGACCTGCAGGACATCATCGAGCGCAACAAACTTCACCGGCAGATCCGGGATCTCACCGAAAAGCTCGATGCCGACGTGGCCGGGAAACCGCCATGCAAGGATGAAGGCACGGTGTACGAGAAGACACCGCTTTCCAAACTCGTCGAGAAGCACGGCGTCTTCTACGGCACCTACCATCGGCTGAAGGTGGAGGAGGTCACCGCGGATCTGGCGTCCACCATCGCGCTCGCCCTCGGCTTCGATCCCGGATCCGACGAACGCGAGGCGCTCTACATCATCCTCAAGACGTGGCGGGAGGAGAAGTACAGCGCCGACGGTCCCGGGGAGTCCGCAACGGATGCCCGGGATTACGAGGCCCACTTTCTCCTTTCGTTCGACATCGGGTACCGGCTGCGTCGCCTGTTTTTGCTCAAGGCGCGGATCGATGATTGGGCCAGAGTCGCGGCATCGGACGTAGTCCGGAGGCAGCTCTGTAAGATCAAGGAAGCCGTGGCCGAGGGCGTAACGATCCTGCGCGCCGCCGAGCAGACCTTGCGGCGGGATGCAGACGAGCGCATCTCCGCGCCGATCGTAAAAGCGCGCCGCGGCCGGAGTGCCGCCCAAAGCACGAAGGTGGTGCGGGCCATGCTTCTTGCAGTGCTGAAAAACAAGGAGCGGGCATGCCGTATGGCGCGCAAGTATGCGAAACTGATCGGAGCGGAGATGCGCTCGTCTGCATCCCGCCGCAAGGTCTGCTCGGCGGCGCGCAGGATCGTTACGCCCTCGGCCACGGCTTCCTTGATCTTACAGAGCTGCCTCCGGACTACGTC
>JANXSC010000151.1 GCA_025352845.1 Opitutaceae bacterium | reverse complement strand
CGACGACGAGAGCGAGCGGCAGGGAGACCGCGAGAAATAGTCGCGCCGCGGCGCGGACGAGGTGGGGCAGGTGGTTCATGGGTTCAGGGATTGAAGCCGCCCTGTCCCGGGGACAGGCGGATGTGGTGGGGCGCGGCGCGGGAGCGTGGCGAACGATCAGGGCAGTATCTTCAGCCGAATGTTTTTGAACTGAATCGTCATCGGCTGGCCCTGGTGCAGCTGGAGGGCGATGACTCCGGACTTCGCGCCGAGGGTGTCGTCGGTGTCGATGATGTCGGCGGTGAGCTTGCCGTTCAGGAAATGCTGCAGGTGGTTGCCATTGGCGATGACGACAAATTCGTTCCAGTCCGCGAGCTTGTAGGCGGCCTCGATCTCGGCGGCGGGCGTAGCGCCGGGGAGTTTTTCAACATCGGTCTTCTTGGCCTTGCCGTCTTTTTTCTTCGCATCGGCGACGACCGTCGTGGCGCCGATGCGGATTTTCTCGCCGGTCTTCATGAGGAGGCCGCGGCCCTTTTCCTCGTAAAGCATGCCGGTGTAGTTGAACGGCGAGTCGATGTCGGCCTGATAGCCCGCGACGACGAACCCGGCGGCATCGACGATCTTGCTGCGATATTGAACGCCGGAGTTGCCCCATTTCTTGTCGTTGTTCGGCGTGAGGCGGAACGAAAGGCGTAGCGCGAAATTCGCGGGCGACGCGCCCTGGTAGATCAGAAACGTGTTTGTCTTCGCCGGATTTTCGGCGGTCGTCTGGCCGGTTAGCGCGCCGTCTTTCACGGACCAGAAGGAAGGCAGGCCTTCCCAACCGGAGAGAGTTTTGCCGTCGAAGATAGGTTTGAAGCCGCTGTCGGCGGCGAAGGCGGAGGCGGTGAGCGCGGCGAGGCCGAGCGCGAGGAGGAGGTGGGTTTTCATGGGAAAATCGGAAAAATGGAAAGGAGCGAAATTGGGAAAGTGAAAAACGGGTGGAGGATGATCAGTGTTTGTGTTCCGCGGTGGGTGCGGCGGCGGGCGCGGCGGGGTTGGCCTTGAGATAGGCTTCGACATCCTTGGTCACGATGAGCTGGCCGAACATCACGGTCCAGTGGCCGGGGAAGGTGCAGACATATTCGTAGACACCCTCGGTGCGCGTGGCGTTGGCCGCAATCTTGAGGCTCTCGCTGCGGCCGGGCTCGATGAGTTTGGTGGCGGCGATGATGTCGGTGGACTCCGACACCCAAGCGCGGCCCTGCCGATCGGTGAACTCGGGGGCGAGCATCATCGTCTCGGCACCGACCTTCGCGCGTGTGTCGGGTTTCACGATGACGAGGTTGTGCGGCATCACGTCGGGATTTTCGAAGATGATTTCAAAGGGCCGGCCGGCTTGCACGACGATGCGCGGCGTATCGAAGCGCATCTCCTCGACGACGGCGCGCACGATGAACGTGGCGACGCGGAGGCCGGAAAGAGTTTTGCGCAACGCCTCCGATTCCTCGGCGGGCAACGTGCCCGTGAGATCGTCGGCGACTTGGATGGCCTCGACGTAGTCGCGGCTGGTGCGCTCGCTGGCGTGGGTCTTGCCGGCCCAAGCGATCAGCGCGCGGGCGGCGGAGCCGGCGGCCTCGGGTGTCCAGCTCGCGCGCGGCAACGAGCGAATACCCTGCGCCGCAGTCGTCGCCTGATAACCGCGCTCGATCATCGAGACGAGGGCGGCGAAGACCTTGGCGGGTTCCTTGCGCGTGCTGACCGCGGCGCGGATCGCGTCGCGTTGGATGGCGGCGACGATGTTATCCGGGCCCTGGATGTCGGTGAGATTCTGCGCGAGGATGGGCATCACGCGATCGAAGGCGGTGGCGCGCAGCTCGACGTTCGGGATGAGGTGAATCCCGCCGAGCAGGCTGGCGAACGAGAGCGGCGAGGCGGACGCGGCCTGCCATGCCGGGTCGAGCGAGCCATCGGCGAGCGCGACGGCGGCGAAGGCCCACGTGCGCGCGTCGGAATTATCGGCCAGTGCGAGCTTGAGCAGCGCGGCGCGGTGCGGCTTCAGGTCGGCGGGCGATTGCGCGAGGAGCAGGCGGCCGACTGCGCGCACGTCGATCTCGGCGGGCGAATCGATCGTTTTGATGAGGAGGGCGACGGGCGCGATGTTGCGGACCTTGGCGAGCGCGGCGAGGGCCTCGGCGCGGACGGCATCAGTGACGCCGGTGCGACCGAGGAGATTTTCGGCGACGTCTTCCGTGCGCGGCATCTTCACGACCTCGGCGACGGTCAGCGTGCGCAGCAGGTAGCGCGCGCTGGCCGGATCACCGTCGGCGAATTTGCCGCCCTCGCCCATGCGCTTGCGCCAGAGCGGCCGCAGCTGGCGGAGCGTTTCACCGATGGTGTAGTCGAGGTAGTAGTCGACGGAGAGTTTCGTCGCAGCGAGCGCGACCTCGGTGGCCTCGGGCACATCGAAGAAACTCGCGGCGCGCACGGCGTGGAGGCGCACGCGCTGGTTGTCGTCGGTCGCCTGTTTCTGGAGAAGCGCGAGGGCATTCGGCACCCGGTCGCGCCAGTAGCAGAGGACGCGCGTCGCGGCGGCGCGGGCATCGGCGTTCGGCGAGCGGAGGAGTTGCGCGAGGAGTTCGGCGTTCACGACGTTGTGCCACTGGTGAACCCACAGCGCCTCGGTGAGATGGTGCTCATATTCGGGATCATTCTTGTCGAGGCCGGCGACCCAGGTCTTCACGCCGGCGATGACTTTCGCGGCGTCGTGCTTGCCGAGTTCGATCTTGGCGAGGTTGCGGATTTGGTTTTCGCCGCGCTTGAGGAGTTCAAGCAGCGCGGGGATCGGTTCGCCGTCGATTTTCGGCTGCCACGCGAGCGGGCGGCCCTCGGCGGTGACGCGGTAGATGCGGCCGTGCTCGTGGTCGCGGTTGGAGTCGCGGAGGTGGCTCTGGAGATGGCCGATGAGAGGATTGTGCCAGTCCACGATGTAGAGCGCGCCGTCGGGGCCGGTGGCGGTGTCGATCGGGCGGAAATTAAAATCCTTCGACTGGAGGATATCGGGCTCGCGCGTGCCCTTGATGCCGGCACCGTCAGCCTCGAGGTTGACGCGGTAGATACCCTGAAAGCCGATGCAGTTCGGGTTGAGATAGTCGCCCCAATATTCATCAGGGAAATGCCGGCTCGTGAGAATCGTGCTGCCGGCGCTGGGACGCGACGGCCGGTCCCAGATGGTTTTCAACTTCGGATGTTTCGCCGGGTAGTCGAGGCGGCCGCTGAAGGCCGGGCCCCAGTAGGTGTTGTTGCCGGTGGCGTCGGTGATGATGTCATTGCCCCAGTAGTCGAAGGCGCGGCCGTGGGGATTCGCGAAACCGTAGGCGACGTAGGTGTCGAATTTTCCCGTGAGCGGCTCGTAGCGGTAGATGCCGCCGTCGATGTTGCGCACGGCGCCGGCGACGGTCTCGACCTGCGAACGGTGGAAGACGCCGTCGCTGAACAGAATCGCGCCGCCCGGCTCGTAGATGAGCGAGTTGGCGGTGTGGTGGGAGTCGGCGGAGTCGAGGCCCATGAGCACGCGCTCGACGAACTCGCCCTTGCCGCCGACATCGCGCACAAACCAGACGTTGGGTGCCTGCATGAGCAGTATGCCGTCCTTGAAAAATTGGAAGCCCGTGGGGCAGTTGAGGCCGTCGAGCCAGACGGTGCACTTGTCGGCGCGGCCGTCCTTGTCGGTGTCCTCGAGGATGATGATCTTGTCGCCGTTCTTGGACAGCGGCGTGCGCTCGGGGTAGTTGGGCCAGACGGACACCCAGAGGCGGCCCTTGGTGTCGAAGGCCATCTGCACCGCCTTGGCGAGTTCGGGAAACTGTTTCTCACTCGCGAAGAGATTCACTTTGAGGCCGGGCGCGACCGTCATCTTCGAGATCGCCTCATCGCCGTCGAGAAACGGATAGGTGCCGTCGATGTTCGAGCCGGGCTTGTTAGTGCCAAACGAAGTGACGGTGGGAATCTGCACCATCTCGACGGGGTCGGTCTTGCCGGCGGCGAGCGCCCATGCCTTGCGCTCGAGGTTGGTCGTCATCGCGTCGCGCTGCGCCATCTCCTCCATCATGACCTGCGTGTTGGTGATCTTGGGCGCGTCCGGGTGGGAGACATAAGCGATCTTCGAGCGGTCGCCGTAGATGTTGTAGCCGTCGACCGTGCGGTAGTGGGAGTGCCACATTTCGTTTTTGGCGTTCACGGCGGCGCGGAGTTTCTGGGCCTCGGGGGTGTCCATGGAGGGTGCGGCATCGCCGAAGAGCGCGGGATAAATTTTTTGCGCGACTTTGCCCTCGCCGGCATCGTTGAGATGCACGCCGTTGATCGTGAGCGGGGGCTGGCCGTTCTTCGCGGCCTCGGCATAGAGTTCCTGCGACGGCGCGAAGAGATTCACGAAGGTGACGCCCGCCTGATCGCGCGCGACCTCGGCCATCGCCTGTGTGTAGGCGGCGAGGTTTGCGTTGATCTTCGGATCGTAGGCGTAGTTCGGATCGGGGTGTTTCTCGACCGCGATGGGCGAGAAGAGCACGAGGCGCGGCGCGGCGACGCCGTTGTATTGTTTCGCGCGGGTGTCGGTGAGGAATTTTTCCAAGTCCTCCTTGAACTTCGGGAGCCCCTCCGGGCCGGCGAAAGATTCGTTGTAACCGAAAAAGGAAAACACGACGCCGGCCTGAACCTTGGCGAGCCACTCGTCGGGCGTGCCGAAATCCTTCGAGCGCGCGCGCGCGGTCAATTCATCGCCGGACACGGCGAGGTTGCGCACGACGATCTGGTGCGCGGGATTTTTCGCGTGGATCATCGTCTCGAGCCAACCGTGGTGTTGCATCCGATCGCCGAGGGCGTTGCCCACGATCGCGACGCGGTCGCCGACGTTGAGCGTGAAGGGAACGTTGATGGCCGCAGGGGCAGGGGCGCTCGCTGCGGCGGGCGCGGCAGCGGCGGTGGCGGCCTGCTTCTTGGTCGGCGGCGCGGTCGGGCCGGGAGGCGGCGTGCCGCCTTCGGGCACGGTTTGGCCAAGCGCGTAGACGGCGGGCTTGAGCTGGTAGCGGTAGCCCTTGAAGCCGTATTTGTGCGGCGTAAACGGATCGACGAGGCGCACGTCGGCTTGCGCGGGGACCGCGAGGTTCACGGACCAATAGACGGCGTTCACGATCAGGCGGCGGAGCGATTCGTTTTCAAAATCGGTGGCGGCACCCATCGTGGTGGTGAAGATTTTGTTTTCCTTGCCGGCGTCGTTCTTGACGAGCCGCGTCCACGCGATCGGCATGGCGGGGGAGTTGACGCCCTGTTCCTGTTTGTCGGTGGCGCGCTTCTTCATCTGTTCGGCGGGCGCGTCGGCGGGGTTCATCCCCTTGAGCACGAGGCCGCGGAGGAGAATCTTCGCGTCGGCAGGCGGATAGGCTTCGTAGACATCGCTGTCGCCGAAGACCGCCGTCACGCCGCGGAGCAGCGGATCGTTTTTCGCGGCGGGCTCGGTTACGCCGCGCGTGGCCTCGGACTTGTGTTTGCCCCAGTGCGTGACCCACGTCTCGCCGAGCACGTGTTTGCCGAAGCCGCCCGGCCAGGGAGCCTTGGCGTTGTAGGAATATTTCGCCCACTTGCTATCGGCGGGGAAATTAAACGGATGCGTCGAGGTGCGGAGCGCGACGAGGGGCACGCCGCGCTCGAAGGCGGCGACGAAGCGCTGCATGTCGGCATCGAGCCAGTTGCGGAAACGCAGGCCCATCACGATCGCGTCGGCGGAGTCGAGCGCCTGGGAATCGGGCAGCGACTTCTGGTTGTCCGGATTGATCGTGCCGTCGGGATCGAGGGCGAAGAGCACAGTGCATTTGAAGCCGTGGCGCTGGCTCAGGATTTTCGCGAGCATCGGCATCGCCTCTTCGCTGCGATATTCCTCATCCCCGGAGAGGAGGACGACGTGCTTGCCCTGGGCTTTCACGCCGGCGGGTGGGTTGAAAACGAGCGAGGATTGCGCGGCGGCGGTGACGGCCAGCGCGGCAAGGAGAAGCGGGACGAGAGCGAGGCGACGGAGGAGCATGGGAAGAAAAAGGAGGGCGGGTCTGTGACCCGCCCTTAGATTTGCGTTGAGTGGAGGAGCGCGTGGCTGGACGCGTAGGGTTGAGGAAAGATAGGGTGGGTTAGAGACCCGTCTTACCTGGAACGGTTCAGGTCTGCTTCACCTTGACCCACCGCTTGGACTTGGCGGAGGCGAGCACGGCATCGGTGACGTAGTCCGTGGCGAGGCCGTCCGTGAAGTTCGGGGTGCAGCCCTGGCCGCTTTCGAGGCCCTGGATGAACTCGACCATCGCGTGGACGAAGCTGTGCTCGTAGCCGAGCTGGAGGCCCGGCACCCACCAGTTGCCGCAGTAGGGATGATCGCCGTCGGAGACGTGGACGCTCTTCCAGCCGCGCTCGATCCCCTCGTCGCTGTGATCGAAAATCTGCAGGCGATGCAGATCGTGGAGGTCCCATTTGAGGCTCATGTGCTCGCCGTTGATCTCAAAAGTGTAGAGCGCCTTGTGGCCGCGCGCGTAGCGGGTGGACTCGAACTGGCCGAGCGAGCCGTTGTTGAAGTGGCAGTGGAAAATGCACGCGTCGTCGATGCCGACTTTTTCCACTTTGCCAGTGAGGGTGTGTTTGCGTTGCTTCACGAACGTCTCGGTCATCGCGCTCACGTCCTTGATGCCGCCGTTGAGCCAGAGCGCGGTGTCGATGCAGTGTGCGAGTAGATCGCCGGTGACGCCGGAGCCGGCGACTTTCACGTCGAGGCGCCAGAGGCCGGTGCCGCCCTGCGGGAGATCCGGGCTGATGGTCCAATCCTGGAGGAAGTTGGCGCGGTAGTGGAACACACGGCCGAGGCGGCCGGCATCGATGAGTTTCTTGGCGAGGACGACGGCCGGACAACGACGGTAGTTATACCAGACCATATTCGCTACGCCGGCTCTCTTGACGGCCTTGATCATCTGCTCGGCTTCCTTGCCGGTGCGGCCGAGGGGCTTTTCGCAGAGGATCATCTTGCCGGCCTTGGCGGCGGCGATGACTTGCTCGGCGTGGAGGTTGTTCGGCGTGGCGACGTCGATGACGTCGATGTCGTCGCGCGCGATGAGTTTCTTCCAGTCGGTCTCGACGGACTTATAACCCCATTTCGCGGCGAACTCCTTCACCTTCGCTTCGTCGCGACCGCAGACGGCCTGCGGGATGACCTCGTAGCTGGAGGGGAAGAAGTGGTTGACC
>JANXSC010000144.1 GCA_025352845.1 Opitutaceae bacterium | reverse complement strand
GGGCGGCGAGGACTTCGCCGACGGTCCAGTCAAGCTGGTGAATCACATCGCCGCGCCAGCCGCACTCACTCGTGCCGCGGAACCGCGGATGCGGGACCATGGGCTCATGGATGTCGTGCGGCGCAAGGTAGAGAAAAAAGGGTTTGTTCGCGTTTTGCTTTTCGATGAACGCCACCGCGCGGCTCGTCAGCGTGTCGGCGATGTCCTCGTCCACCCAGCGCGCCTTCTCGCCGCCGGTCATGTAGCCGATGCGCGAGACGCCGTTGACGATCGTCTGGGAGTGGCTGCGGTCGGCCTTGATTTTGAGGAGGTCGGGACGCTCGAGGCCGGTGGGCGCGGTGCCGATGCGCGTGCCGTAGCTCACCGCAATCGGGTCCGCGGGATCGAGGCCGACAACGCGGTGGTTTTCCACAAACACGCACGGCGTGCGGTCGCCGGTCGCCGGGATGTAGAAGGCATAGTCGAAACCCAGCTCGAGCGGACCGGGCTTGAGGTCGCGGTTGAAATCAGGCGTTGTCTCGCCGATGCCGAGGTGCCACTTGCCGACGAGGCCCGTCGCGTAGCCCGCCCCGCGCAGCACCGAAGCGACGGTGGGCGTGCCGGGTTTGATGAGCAGCGTGGCGTTGCCCGGCGCGATGCCGGTGCCGGCCTGCCGCCACGCGTAGCGCCCGGTCATGAACGCGAACCGCGTCGGCGTGCACACCGAACCGGTCGCGTGCGCATCCATGAACCGCGTGCCCTCGCGCGCGAGCCGGTCGATGTGCGGCGTCTTCACCTTGTTTGCGCCGTAGCACCCGAGATCGCCGTAGCCGACATCGTCGGAGAGAATGAAAATGGTGTTGGGCCGCTCAGCCGCACGCGTCGAACAGGCGAAAACGAAAAAGAGCGACGCGAGGAGGGTGACGGGGATTTTCACGTCGCGAGGTTCGATCGCGCCTGCGCCGGTGACGAGCCAAATTTAACGCACGGTGCGCATAGCCTGATGGCGACGGCTTAAAGTAGCGTTTCCGTCAGTTCATGGCACGAGGCTTACTGAGGCTCGCATAATACGGCGACGCGATATTCCGGGGTAAGGCGGGCTTCAGCCCGCCTTCGGCGCTCTGAAAAGGCGGACTGAAGTCCGCCCTGCTTTCAGCCGCCCCCCTCACGCCATGCTGCGAGCCTCAGTAATAGTCCGCAAAACGCGGCACGTCGATCGCCGCATCGAAGGGCATGCCCTCCGTGAGGCCGATTGCCGCACTGGCGCGCCCGCCCAGCGGCGCGCGTCAACGCGCGGCGCGCCGGGCCGGCAGGCTCGCCGCGGCGGTCGCTTGGCCGTGGCGTTTGTTTTTCTCGTCGGGCGTGCGCAAGCGAATCTTCTCCGCCAGCTCCGGAAACTCCTCGCTGAGCACCGTCGCCGCGCGCGCCAGAATAATTTCGCCGCCCTCGCCCGAAGTCACGCGCCCGAGCACGAGGACATTTTTCAACTCGTAGATCTCCGCGTAATGCGCGACCGCGTAGCCGAAGCACACGCCGACCGACTCGTAGATTTTTCGGGCGCGCGCATCGCCGGCCTGCATCGCCTGCTGCACGGCGACGAGCTGCTCGGGCAGCGGCATGGTCGCGGGGAAATTGAAGCCCGCCCGCGCGGCCAGCCGACCCACGCCCTGCTGGGAAAAATACTGCGCGCCGCACCCGCGGTCGCCGGACCACTCGTCGCGCGGCCCCTCCGCGCGGTAGTCCACCGGCGCAAACGCCAGCTCGTTCAGCCACGAGGTGATGCCGCCCGCCGGCGTCACGTAGCCGCCCGCCTGGCTCGTGCCCATCGCGACGCCGAGCACCGCGTTGTCATCCAGCTCCATCGCGCCCGCGAGCGCGGTGACCTCGCCGTCGTTCACGACCTCAAACGGCACGCCGCCCCAGCGCTCCTGCAGGGTGAAAAACATCCGCCGGATGTGCGACTCGAAGAGCCCCGCCGGCACGCCGCGAAACAGCGAAGCCGCGCGCACCTCGTTGTTCACATACACGCCCGCCGCGCTCCCGCCGATCGCATCGACGCGCGGAAGGTGCGCCGCCGCGCGCTGGAGCGAATCATGCACGCCCTCGATATGATAAGCCGGGTCGGCTTGGAAATACGGATCCCACGCAATCTCCTCCGAGAACACGACCTTCCCATCGATCAACGCCGCTGACTTCCGATCGCTCCCGCCCAAATCGAAACCGATGCGGCAGCCGTCGAGGTGGCGGCCCATCGCGGAACTCATTTCTTTCGGCGCGGGCAGCGCCTCGAACGCCACCGCTTCGACGGAAAACGCGCGCCCAAAAATCTTTTCGCCCATGAAATCGCAATCGAAGGCACGCAGCCCCGTGGGTGCATAGATTTTCGCCAGCGCCGCGGCGATCTCATCGGCCCCGGCCACGAGCACCTGCGGACCACCCTTCGTCCAGAGCAGAAATTTCAACCGCCGCTCCGCGTAGGTGAGCGTGAGCGCCGCCGCCGGATGCGCCGCCGCGAGCACGCGGAAGTCGTGGCGAAACACCGAGCCGTCGCGCCGCACGAGCACGATCGCCAGCGGGCGCGCCCCGCGGTCGGCGGCGACGAGCGCCGCGTAGGCCCGGTGCCAGAGCGCAGCGGGCAGAAATTCCGGATCGAGGGGCGGACGGATTTTCGGGGAAACGGACAGCATGGCGGCGAGTCGCAAACGCTAGCGCAGCCGCCAAGAACATGGGAAGCGCGAACGGAGCGGCGGTTTTCCAACCGCCGTCGGCGTCGAACCGGGCGCTGGGGCAAGCGCCCCTCCGCCCAACCTCTACCGCCCCTCCGCGCCCCAGATCGCCGCGCCGGCGATGCCGGCCTGGTTGAGAAATTCCGCCGGCACCAATTTTGCCCGCGACTCCAGGAACTCGAAATATTTTTCGTGCTTCGCGCTCACGCCGCCGCCGATGATAATCCGCTCGGGCCAGAACAGTGCTTCCAGTTCCTCGATATAGTTGCTGAGGCGCTTACCCCACTCTTTCCACGACAGATCCTCCCGCTCGCGCGCGGAGGCGGCCGCAAACCGCTCCCACGACTCGCCCTTGTGCTGGAGATGGCCGAACTCCATCGGCACCACGACGCCGCGATACGCGAGCGCCGTGCCGATGCCGGTGCCAAGCGTGAGCAGGAGCGTCTTGCCCATGAACCCGCGGCCCGCCCCGAAGCGCATCTCGGCGATGGCCGCCGCCGCGCCGTCGTTAATGAGCGCGACCGGGCAGCGCGTGGCCTTGGCAAACAGTTTCGCGCCGTCGCAACCGATGAATTTCGCGTGCAGGTTGGCGGACGTGTGGATGGTCGAGCCGATGACGACCCCGGGAAACCCCACGCCAATCCGGTCCTGCCAGTTGAACTGCGCCGCGATTTTCGCGATCGCGCGGCCCATCTGGAGTGGCGAAAGCGGCTCAGGCGTCGCGATGCGAAACCGCTCCGCGAGGAGCCGGCCGGTTTTGGTGTCAACGGGTGCGCCCTTGACCGCAGATCCGCCGATATCGATGCCGAGTGCTTTCATCAAAGAGCGTCTGACGTGCAGTTATTTTTTCTTCTGGGCGGGTTTCGGATCGAGGTTCGCCGCGAGCTCCTCGGGCGTGACCTTCGACTCGACGCCGTTCTTCGGGACGGTCGCCTTCGCGACCCAGAGCAGGGCGTTGAGCACGACTTTCCGCTGATTGTCGTCGCCCCAGTTCGCATGCGTGTGGCCGCCGGTGAAACCAAAACCGCGGCCGCCATCGGGGCGAACATAGACCCACATCATCGTCTCGGGCCGGCCGCTCGCCGCGGCGATGTGCGGATAGGGACCCTTCGGGGAAACGTAGGGGCCGGCGCGCACCGCATCAGACGGCGGCGCGACGAGGATGGGCGTCACGCCCTTCTCGCCCTCGGTCCAGCGCATGTTGATATACCACTCGTCGCGATTGCTAAAGGGCTTCACGCCGCGCGTGACGGGATGCGCGGGGAATTTCTGAAATTCCGGCGACCACATCGGATTGCAGGAATAGGAATTTTCATAGTAGCCGCCGACCCACTGGAGAAACTCGGGGCCGCCGTTGTCCTTCAACACCTCGACGCCGTAATGCATGAAGCCGAGACCCACGCCCTTCTTCGCGAGATCGCCGAGAATTTGTTTGTGATTCTCGATCACGGCCGGGTGCTTGCCGCCGCCGTCGGCGTAAATGATCACCGCGGCGGCACCGTCGAACGCCGCGTCGCTCGCGGGCCACCCGTTGGCGTGGACCTCGAGCTTCACGCCCGGCGTCTGCGCGAGACACTGCTGCAACAACAGCGCGCCGGCGCGGAACTCGTGCATGCCCGGCGGATGGCTGGGCTTGCCGGCGATGAGGATGATTTTCTTGTCGGCAGCGGAGAGCGCGGCGCTGAGGGCGAGGCCGAAGGCGAGGAGGGCGAGGAGACGTTTCATGGGGAGGACGAAAGCGCAGCGGCAGCGCGCGGGTGGGACAAACCTAAAAGCGGAGTGTAGATGCGGCAACACAGCAAAGCTACACCCGTCCCCCGGTCATTCTGAGCGCAGCGAAGAATCCAGCAGGAGCTGCGAAGCCTTCATGCGTTACGAATGTCCCAGTGGATTCTTCGCTGCGCTCAGAATGACAAACCGGAGTAACCGCCATCCGCGTTCCTATTTCACCACAAGCGCCACGCCCATCGCCTGCACCTTGCGGCGGAAGATCGCGGTGCCGGCGCCGACGTAGAGATATTCGCGGCCGGGGCCGGAGAGCACGCAGCTCACCTCGCTGCGATCGGCGCGCGCTTTCGACAACACGCCGCAGAGGCGGCCGGTGGGATCGAAGACTTGGATGCCGAGCGCCGTCGTCACATAATAGCGGCCCTGCACATCGGTCGTCATGCCGTCGCCGCTCGCGGCAGCGAGATAAGGAGGCGGCTGCTGCGAAAGAAATTCTCCCTTTGGATCGACCGGGCGGCGCATCGCCATCGTGGGCGCGCCGGCGTCGAGGGAGCCGTCGGCATTGACGCGAAACGTCCACACCGCGCCGCCGCGGTGTTCGCTCACGGCGAGCGTGCCCTGATCGGGCGAGAGCGTGATGCCGTTGGGATTCGCAATGCCGTCCGCGGCGGCGCGCAGCGTCTTGGTCCCGAGATCGATGTGGGCGATTTCCTTTTTGGCGGTGTGCGTGAAGTAGAGATGGCCGGTGCGCGTCACCACGAGGTCGTTGGGCTGCACGTCGGTCGCGATGACTTCGACCGCGCGGGACGCGAGGTTGATCGCGACGACGCGCTTCTTCGCACCCTGACACGCGTAGGCCCGGCCGTCGGGACCGAACTTCAGGCCGCTCACAACTTCGTCGCTGACCCGGGTCTTCGTACCGTCGAGCGCGATTTTGTAGATGCCGGGCGCGGTGCCGCGCATGTCGCAGAAATAAAAATTCCCCGCGTCGTCGGTCGCGAGCGCATCGCCGAAGCCGATGTTTTCGACGACGGGTTGCCAACCCTCGCCCTCGATGAGGAGACGATGGAGCGTCATGTCGCCGCCGAGATCGCCCTTGGTGACGATTTCGGGCTTCGGCGTTTCGTTGCGCCAGAGCCAGCGGAGCGCGTCGGGGAAGACGGAGCCGCCATGCACCGAGCCGTGGCTGTAGCCCTCGGCGAATTCGAAATGCACATCGTAGCCCATGTAGCGGAGCGCGGCGTGCATCTGTTGGTTCGCGATCGGCCAGTTGCCAAAGGGATTGTCGAGGTCGCCGCTCACATCCGCGAGATAAACGCGGATCGGCTTGCGCTCGGTCTTGCGGATCAGCGCCGGGTAGGCGTTGCCGCCGCGGAGATTGACGAAACTGCCGACGGAGGAGTGAACCTTGCCGAACTGATCGGGCCGCTCCCACGCGACGGTAAAGGCCGCGATGCCGCCGCTGCTTGAGCCGGAGATCGCGCGCTTCGCCGGATCGTGCGAAACGGGAAACTGTTTCTCCACCTCGGGCAGGATTTCCTCGATCAGCATCCGCGTGTAGCGATCGCCGAGGGAATCGTATTCGAAGCCGCGGTTGCTCGCGGCGGTGCCAGCCTTCTTCGCCGGATTCGCGGGCCGCGAGGGATCGTTGCCGGGGTTGATCATCACGGCAACGGTCACGGGCATCTCGCCGCGCGCGATCAAGTTTTCAAACACGATCGGCACGCGCCAGTTGCCGGTGGGCGTGGTGGTGCCGCGGCCGTCCTGAAAGACCATGAGCGCCGCGCTCCCGTCGGGCTTGTAGCCGGCGGGCACATAGACCCACCAGTCGCGCGTGGTGTTGGGGAAAATCTTCGACTCCCACGCGGGCATCTGGATGAGCCGGCCGGTGGGCACGCCGGGCTGCGGCGAGTGATCGGGCGTGGCCTTAAAGCCTTCGGCGGCGGCGGCGAGCGAAGAGAGAAGGGTGAGGAGCGAGAGGTGAAAAAGGGAGCGCATGGGAGGAGGAGGGAGGAAACGCTCAACGTTTAACGCTCAACGCTGAACGCTGAAGTGGGAACACCGGTTGAGGGGGAATCGAAATTGAGAGTTAAGCGTTGAGCGTTGGACGTTGAGCGTTCGGCGCGTTCGCGCGCCGTCACTCCTTCGGCCAGTCGCGCCAGAGCCAGCGCAGCGTGTCGGGGAAAATCGCGCCGCCGTGCTTGCCGTTGTGGCCCTCGGTGCCGAAGACAAATTTGTGATCGTAGCCGGCGAACTTGAGCGCGGCCGCCATGTCGTGGTTCGCGAGCGGCCAATTGCCGTGGAGGTTGTCGAGGTCGCTGCTGCCATCCTGCAGGAAAACGCGCAGCGGTTTCGCGGGCTTGGTCGCGCGGATGTGGCCGGGGTAGACGTGACCGCCTTGAATATTGGTGAAGCTGCCGATGTGGCTCACGACCTTGTGAAACGAGTCGGGCCGCTCCCACGCGATCGTGAAGGCCGCGATGCCGCCCGAGCTGTTGCCGCACACCGCGCGCCCCGCGGGATCGGCGGTGACGTTGAGGCCCTTGAGCGCCTCGGGGAGAAGTTCATCGAGGAGGAAGCGCGCGTTGGCGTCGCCGAGCGAATCGTATTCGTAGCTGCGCTGGCTGCGGAGCTTGGCTCCGGGCACAGCAGAGGCTGTGACGTTGCCGGGGTTGATGCCCACGGCGATCGTCACGGGCATTTCCTTTTTCGCGATCAGGTTGTCGAAGACGACCGGCACGCGATACGCACCGGTCGCGCCCATCATGCCCGCGCCGTCGAAGAACACCATGAGGCACGCGGGGCGATCGGCGCGGTATTGCGGGGGCACATAGACGAAGTAGTCGCGCGTAGTGCCGGGAAAAACCTTGCTCGCGGCGAACACGGCCTGCCGCACTTCGCCGTGCGGCACGTCCTGGGGTTTCGAGTCGGGACCGAGCGGATAGTCGTCGGCCGCAACGAGGGACAGGGGCAAAACTGCGGCGAGCAGCGCGAGGGGAACGGAGTGGAAACGCACGGCAAACTGCTACGTGCCGCGCCGGCCCGGCGCAAGTGGCAAGAGGGCGGCGGCGGCCTCACCTCCCGGATAAGCTGAATCCTGCGTGCGCTCCCCGGATTGCCAGCGCTCAAATATTGGATCGGCTCTACATGACCGCATCGGCAAACCCCACCGCACGGCCGCGCGCGAGGCACGCCTCCAGCACATCGACTCCCCCCGAACACGACGCGTGGCGCAAACACGCGGCGGCGGCGCAGACGCCGGCTTCGAGGCAGCGCGGCATCGGCCACTCTTCATGCAGCCCAAACAAAACGCCGGCGGCGAGCGCGTCACCGGCGCCGACTGCACCGGCGATCTCGGTGGCGGGCACGCGCACGGCCGGTTGAAAAAATTCCGCGCCCGCCGCGCTGCGCGCATACACGCCCTCGGGAAAATGAACCACGCACCACGCGCGCACGCCGACACCAAATAATCGCTGCGCCGCGGCCACCACCGCGGGACCGCGAATCGCCTCGCCCACGCGCAGTGCCACGCCGGTGAGTTTCTCCACTTCGTAGTCGTTGGCGAAAAACACGTCCACCTCCGGCAGCACCGGCTCGACGACCGACCGCAGCCGGTCGCCCGCCTCGCTCACGCAGTCGACTGAGGTTACGAGGTTGTGCGACCTCGCGCTGCGCAGCACTTCGGCGGCGCGCGGCACGCCCGCGGGTCCGACGGCGTCGAGCGTGTCGAGGAGGAGCAGGTAACCGAGGTGAAAAATCTTCGCGTGCGTGCGGGAAAAATCGAAATGCCCGGGCGCGAGGAGCGCGTTGGCCCCGCGGCCGTGGAAAAAAGTCCGCCGCCCCGTGGCGCGCACCGTCATCACATCGGTGTGGCTCGTGTGCGTGCCGGGCATTGGCCGGAGTTGCGCAGTGTCGATGTGATGCGCCGCGCAGTCGGCGAGGATCGCGCGGCCGTCGGCGTCGTCGCCGAGGAGGCCGGCCGCCTCGAGCGGAAAAGCCGCGCCGAGCTGCGCGAGATCCTTGAGGACGTTGTAGGGCGAACCGCCGTTGCCGGTCGATTCGGCGAGGATGTTGGCCAGCGCATCCTGCGCGGGCCACGCGTCGATTATTTTCAGGTGGTCGACGATCCAATTGCCACCGGCGAGGATGCCGCGCCGGGCGCTCATGAGCCGGGGGGAAGCGTTACAACCGATTGCGTGCGCTGCGACTCGAGCGCGGCGGTCCAGAGTTCGTGATGACGCACCGCTTCATCCGGCGTGGCGCAGCCGAAACGACCGTCGAGCCGACCCGCACGTTCGGCGAGAAACGCCGCCCACATCTGCTGCAACACATCGGGGAAGCCCGGTTCAAAAATCCCGCCGGTGATCGTCTTGAAGGGCGTGGTGAAACCGAGGTCGGTTTTTTCCCACCACTGCTCCTTGTCGCGGCGGAATTGCCAGAGCGTTTTCGGCTCCTTCGTGGAGAACCGCACGCCGCGCTCGGTGCCAAGCAGTTCGAAGCTCCACGTGTTGGTCTCCCCGGGCGCGAGGCGTTTCATCTCCAGCGTGAGCGGGGCGGACTGGCCCGCGATGTCGGCCGTGCAGTGGAGGGTGGCGTTGTCCCACGTGTCGCAGACCGCCACCCCACCCTTCCCATCGGGGCGCGTGGGATAAATTTTCTGCAACTGCGCGTGAAGCGAGCGCACGCGCCAGCCGAGGCGGAGCGGCACATGCGCCACGTGCAGCCCGAGATCGTTCATCACCCCGCCCTCGCCACACGTCGCGTTCTGGCGTTTCCAGTTCGCGGGCTTCGTGGGGTCGAGATCGCTGGAGTGGAGGAACGAGCAACGCGCCTCGAGGATGCGGCCGAGGGTGCCCGACTTCGCCACCGCAATCGCGCGCTGCGCGCCGGGGAAAAACGGAAACTCCGACGAGACGCGCACGAAGCGCCCGAGCCGCTCCGCCTCATCGCGCACGCGCCGCGCGGCGGCGAGATCGAGGCCGAAGGGCTTTTCGGCGAACAGATCTTTGCCCGCGCGCAACACATCGAAGTAGATCGACTCGTGCAGGTGGTGTGGGACGGCGACGTAAACCACATCGACGTCGGCGCGGGCGAGGAGCGCGCGGTGATCAGGGTCGAAGTGCGCGACGCCCGGCACCTGGCGAAACCAGTCGAGCGCGGGCGCGTTGACATCGCAGACCGCGACCAGCTGCGGGCGCACGGGAAAATCGAGCAGCGCGAACCAGCGCCCAAACGCGCTCGCGACCTCGCGACCCATGAGCCCGGCGCCAATAACGCCGACGCGGACAGTGGCAGCAGCGCTCGAGGCAGCGTGGCTCATGCGAGGAATTTCATCGCGGCGTCCGGTGTCGCACCGTCGTGGAGAATCGCCATGAGCGCGCGCGTCATCGCAGCCGGCTGCGGGTGCTGGATGATATTTCGCCCGTAAACAATTCCGCTCGCGCCCTGCGCGAGGAGTGCGGAGGTGCGCGCGAGGATTTCGGCCTCGGGGGCCTTGGAGCCGCCGCGCACGAGGACGGGGATGCCGCCGGCGGTCTCGACGACTTTGTGGTATATGGCAACGTCGTCGGTGGGATCGGCCTTGATGATGTCGGCGCCAAGTTCGACGGCCTGACGGACGAGCGGGATGATTTTATGCGGGTCGCCATCGACCATGTAGCCGCCTGCTTTCGCGTTGGGCTGAAACACGAGTGGCTCGATCATGAGCGGCATCCCATAGTGATCACACTCCGGTTTGAGCCGCAGGATGTTTTGGATGCACTGGTCGGTGACCTCGGGTTGTTCGGGAATGCGAAACAAGTTCACGACCACGCACGCGGCGTCGAGCCGCACGGCCTGCAACACCGGCTCCTCGATCATCCGCGAGAAGAGCGCGCGCGGAAGCTGCGTGCCATAGACGTTGGCGACATCGGTGCGCAGCACGAGCGCCGGCTTGCCGCGCACGGGGAGTCGCTGGAGATGCGGCGCCTGGCCGACGGTGAGCTGGATCGCATCCGGCGCGGCCGCCACGAGCGTCGCGATCGCGCGCGGGAGATTTTCGATACCGGCGAGAAACGACGCTTCGTTGAAAAAGCCGTGATCGAGCGCGACATCGAAGCAGCGGCCGGACTTCGGATTAAAAAGACGGTGGAGGCGCGCGGATTTCATGCGGACGCAGCGGGCGCGGATTTCGTCGGATTGCGGAAGAAGATTAGGAAAATCACCAGCACGGTCAGCGCACCCCAGGCGGGCGTGAGCCAGATGGATTTCCAGTCGTGTGCGAGGCCGTTGACCGGCGCGGCGAGCGCGTGCTTCGCGAGCACCTGGCCGGCGAGATAGGTGCCAACCAAAGCGCCAAAGCCCCACAGAATAATGGCAATCAGGCCCTGCGCCGCGCCGCGGATGCGCTCGTTGGCCTGTTCGTCGACGTAGAGCTGGCCGGCAATGAAAAGAAAATCGTAACACGCGCCGTGCAGCAGGATCGCCGTAAAGATGAGAGCCGTCTGCGCCGCGCCGCCGTCGGCGCTGAAACCCAGCGCGAAGTAGCGCGCGACCCAGCAGGCGATGCCGAGAAAGATGGTGGTTTTGTAGCCGAACTTGCTCAGGCAAAGCGGCAGCAGCAGGAAGAAGATCACATCAGAAACCTGCGCCAGAGAGGTCTTCTCCAGCATGTTCGTCCATTTCAGCTGAGTGAGGTAGACGCCGAGGTTGACGAAATAGAAATACAGCGGGATGCAGATTAGGAACATGCACAGGATAAAGATCGCGAACGACGGCTTCTTCAGCAGCGCCAGCGCGTCGAATCCGAGAATCTCGCCCACGCTGACATTGGCGCCCGTCTTCTTCGGCGGCGTGTGCGGCAGCAGGAGCGAATAGAGGCCGAACACGATCGACGCGGCCCCAGCAATGTAGAACTGGGTGGGCGACTCGGCGCTCGCGATGAAGCCCAGGCCGAAGAGCCCCGCGATCCAGCCCACCGCGGAGAGCATCTTCACGCGCGGGAAATCCACCTTGGCGTTGGCGAGATGGTGCAACGAGAGCGAGTTGCCCAGCGCGAGCGTGGGGACGTAGAGCGTGCAGTAGAGAATCAGCGTGAGATAAAACGGCCAAAACGTTTTGCAGCTCGGGATCAGGCACATGACGCCGCCGCCGAGGATGCCGAGCACGGCAAGTATTTTTTCGGTGGCAAAAAAGCGATCAGCGATCAGACCCACGATGAAAGGCGACAGGATGGCGCCCCAAGCGAAGGCACCGTAGGCTAAGCCAATCTGGCCGCCGTCGAATTTCAGGGTGCTGAAGAGATACGTGCCCATGCTCACATACCATGCGCCCCAGATGAAATACTGGAGAAACATGAAGACGCTGAGCCGGACCTTGAGGGTGGATTGGGGGTTGGGGTTCATGGGAGATTTCTTTCTGGGAAGACGGGCGGCGGGTCGAAGAAAAAGAACGGCGGGGGGGGAGGGCCGCCAATCCGTTGGCCGGAGCCATTCGATGATTCGATGGACAAGACGGCGGAGCGGCCCGGAGGGTGGAGCGGCGGCACTCCTGCCGCCGCGTGCGCTCAGAGTTCCTTGATCGAGAGGTTGCGGAATTGGACGAGGCTGGAGGCGGGCTGATATTTTCCGTCCTTGTAACCGCCGTGATGCTGGAGCGCGAGCGCGCCGCGCGCGGGGACGCCGGGGAGCTGCGCGTTTTCGATCACGGTTTTCCCGTTCAGCACAACGGTGAGGCGGTCGCCGCGCATCGTGATTTCAAAACTATTCCATTCACCGACCGGTTTGTCGGCTTTCAGCTTCGGCGTCACGCCAGCGCGGACGGCGGGCGGCATTTTTTGATCCATGCGGTAGCCATAAACTTCGCCGGAGCCGATGGGCCAGCACCAGATGTTGAGCTGGGCCTTGCTCGTGCCGCGAAGATAGATCCCGGAGTCGGCATTGGGCATGGGCGTGATGACGTCCTTGCCGTCCGGACCTTTTTTGTGCGTGCCGTCGGGGAGCACGGTGGGCACGGGATAGAGGCCGCTCGTCTCCTTGATGCGCCAGTCGATCCGCAGCACGAAGTCGCCGAATTCCTTCTCCGACCAGAGGTTCTTGTCGCCGGCGGCCTCGCTGCGCGCGTCGTAGTCGATCACGCCGTCGAGGACTTTCCAGTGGCCGTTGTCGCCGGCGGGGATTTTCCAGTGGGAGAGATCGCGGCCGTTGAAGAGGGAAACGTAACCGGGTTCAGCAGCGGATACGGCGAGCGCGAGCAATGGGATAACGACGAGTAGACGGGGTGTTTTCATGATGGGAAAAGGGAAAGTGAGTGCTACGCGATCAAGTCTCGCACGACCTCGCCATGCACATCGGTGAGGCGGAAATCGCGGCCCTGGTAGCGATACGTGAGCTTCGTGTGATCGAAGCCGAGGAGGTGGAGGATCGTCGCGTGGAGATCGTGCACGTGCACCGGATCGCGGGCGACGTTGAAGCCGAGATCGTCGCTCTCGCCGTGGATGTGGCCGCGCTTCACACCGCCGCCGGCGAGCCAGATCGTGAAGGCGCGGTTGTGGTGATCGCGACCGTCGTTGCCGCCCTGCACCATCGGGGTGCGGCCAAACTCGCCCCCCCATATCACGAGCGTGTCGTCGAGGAGACCCCGCTCCTTGAGGTCGGCCACGAGCGCGGCGCTGGCCTGGTCGGTGTCGACGCAATTCTTCTTCACGTCCTTCGTGAGGTTGCCGTGCTGATCCCACGCCTCGTGGAAGAGCTGCACGCACCGCACGCCGCGCTCGATGAGGCGGCGCGCGAGCAGGCAGTTGCGCGCGAAGGTCGATTCCTTGGCGTCCTTGATCCCGTAGAGTTCGAGCACGGCGGGTGGCTCGGCACCGAGGTCCATGAGTTCCGGCGCGCTCGTCTGCAGCCGATACGCCATCTCGTAGCTCTGGATGCGCGCGGCGATGGCGGGATCGCCGGCGGCGGCGAGCGAGCTGGTGTTGAGTTCGCGCAGGGCATCGAGCGAGGCCCGTTGCGTCGCGACGTCGAAGCCCGGCGGATTGGAAAGATAGAGAATCGGATCGCCGGCACTGCGAAACGGCACGCCGCCGTAAACCGTGGGCAGAAAACCGCAGCCGTAGTTGCTCGCGCCGCCGCTCGTGCCCTTGGCGCTCGTGAGCACGACGTAGCCGGGCAGTTCTTCGTTTTCGCTGCCGAGACCGTAAAGCGTCCACGCGCCGAGGCTCGGCCGGCCAAACTGCTGCGAGCCGGTGCTCATCATGATCTGGCCGGGCGCGTGATTGACGGCGTCGGTCTGCATCGAGCGGATCACGCAGAGATCGTCGGCGAGTTTGGCGGTGTGCGGGAGGAGTTCGGAAAACTCGATGCCCGACTGGCCGTGAGGAGCGAATTTGTATTTCGCCCCGAGGAGCGCGGAGTTCGGCTTGATGAAGGCAGCACGGTAATCCTTCAACAATTCAGCGGGCGGGAGCTGACCGTCGCGTTTCGTGAGTTCCGGCTTGGGATCGAAAAGCTCAAGATGGCTGGGTGCGCCGGCCTGAAAAAGGTAAATGACCCGCTTGGCTTTGGGTGCGAAATGCGGCGTCCGCGGGGCGAGTGGATTGGTCGCGGGCGCAGCCGCACGCGCTTCGCGCGCGAGCATCTGCGTGAGCGCGACGCCGGCGAGACCAACGCCGCAATCGCGGAGAAACCAACGGCGCGAGAGCAGCCGCGCGCGCTCAGCATGGAGATCATTGGAGAGCGTCATGGGCGGGTCAGGATTTCGTGAGCGTTTCGTCGAGGTTGAGGAGGACGCGCGCGATAATCGTCCACGCGGCGGCATCCTGCGGCGTGGTATCGGGCGGCAGCTCGGGGAGCTTGGCCGGCGCACCGGTCGCGATCTCGCGGGGGTTGAGCCAGCCCTCAGCGAGGCGCTGGCGCGTGTCGCGAAGCAGCGCAGTTAGAGTCGCACGCTCGTTGTCGCGAATCGGGCGCGCGGTGCAGAGGCGGTAGGCGTAGTCGGCACGCTCGGCGTCGGTGCGACCACCTTCGCGCAGCACGCGGAGCGCGAGCGCCTGCGCGGCCTCGACGAAGACAGGCTCGTTGAGGCTTGTGAGGGCGGCGAGCGGAGTATTGGAGCGCGGGCGGCGGGCGCACGCGGTATCGGCGTTCGGCGCATCGAACACACTCATCACGGGGTCGGGCATGGAGCGTTTGCGGAAAACGTAGAGCGCGCGGCGGTAGCGGTCCGCACCCTGCGCGGGAATCCAGTAGGTCGGCTTGACGTAGTTGTAATCGATCACGCTCTGCGGGACCGGTGGGAAAATACTCGGGCCGCCGACCTTGGATGAAAGTAATCCCGCGATCCCGAGCGCGGTGTCGCGCACGACCTCGGCCTCTAGTCGGAAACGCGGCCCGCGCGCGAGGAGGCGGTTGTTCGGATCGCGTTCGAGAAATGCGGGCGAGGCGACGGACGACTGCCGGTAGGTGGCGGTGGAGAGAATCGTTTTGAGCAGATGTTTCTGGCTCCAGCCGTGCGCCATGAAATCGACGGCGAGCGCATCAAGCACGTCGAGATATTCGGGAATGGGCGCGCGCGTGCCGAAGTCCTCCGCAGTCTCCACGAGGCCGGTGCCGAAGACCGCCTGCCACACGCGGTTCACCGCGACGCGCGCCGTGAGCGGCGAGTGCGGATCGACCAGCCAGCGCGCGAAACCGAGGCGGCTGCGCGGCGCGTCCGCGGGAAACGGGTGCAGTGCCGCCGGCACACCCGGCGCGACCGCATGCTTCGGCCGATCCCACGCGCCGCGATCGAGGAGGTGCGTGGGGCGCGTGTCCGCCGTCGAGCGTTCGGCCAAATGGAGAACGGAGGTTGGCCCCGGCGGATATTTTTCCCACGCCGCGGCGATCGCGCCGTTGATTTCTTTCGCCTCGGAGAGTGACTGCCGCCAAGCGGTGAAGATCGCGCGCCGCTGTGCCTCGGTGCGCTGTGCGGGCGGCACGGTGAGCGCGAGCACCGCGGTGTGATCGACGGGCGGGACGCGCGGATCTTTTTCGGTGGTGAAGCCGAGTCGCAGGCAGCCGACCATGCTGTTGGAGCGGTCGCTGCTGCTGCCACCGTGGTCGGTGACGATGTCGACGCGGAACTTGGTGCCAACGGGATACTCGATCGGACACTCGAATTGAACGGCGGCGACCGAAGGTTGGTTGCGCCGGCCGGGCCCGCGATCGGCGCGCCAGCCGGTGAGCTTGTCGCCATCGACCATGAACGCGACGGGGCCCCGCGTGCGTTTGCCTTCCTTGTCAAAGTCGGCCTTCCACTCCTCCTCGAGTTTGTCCGCGGGCTCGGAGAAATCGGCGGTGGCGTTCTGGAGGCGCAACGGCTGCCACTCTTTTCCACCGGGGACTTTCACGGAAAACTTGAGCTCACTCACGGCCCACGTCCCGTAGCGGCTCCGACCAGGGCCGCGAAACGTGAGGTCGCCGTGCGTGAGGGCCTCGAAGCGCAGGCCGGTAACGCCGTTGAGCAGCTGCTCGGTGATCGCGTAGATCGCGCCGCGCGTCGTGGGATGGCCGAGCGTGAGAATCGAGCCATCGGCCTCCTGCGTCGGGTGGTTGAGGCCGCTGTCGCTGCCGAGTTCGGTGGCCACGAACGGCGTCCACGGGATCAGTTGCGCGCGCACGCCCTCCTCCCACGCGGCAAGTTCCTTTTCCCAATTTGGTCGCTCGTTGCGCAGCCGCGCCTCGAGTTCGGCGATCACGCGATCGAGGTCGGCAATTTGTTTCCGCTGATCGGAGGTGTGAACCCACGACTGCGCCTCGTAAGTGTTGTTGAGAAACGCGAAGAGCCCGAAATATTCGTCGTGCGAGATAGGATCAAATTTGTGCGTGTGGCACTGCGCACACTGGAGCGTGAGGCCGAGCACGGCCTTGCCCACACAGTCCATGCGGTCGAACATCTCCTCCTTGCGAAACTGCTCGGGCACGATGGCACCCTCCTCGTTGATCATGCTGTTGCGCAGAAATCCCGTCGCGATGATCTGCTCGGGCGTCGCATCGGGCAGCAAATCGCCGGCGATCTGTTCGACAATGAATTTATCGTAGGGCAAATCGCGGTTGAAAGCGTCGATCACCCAGTCACGCCACGCCCACTGCTCGCGCGGGAGATCCTTTTCGTAGCCGTTGCTGTCGGCATAACGCGCGGCATCGAGCCAGTGGCGCGCCCATTTCTCGCCGTAAGCGGGTCGCGCGAGCAAGCGATCCAATGTGGCGGAAAAACCGTCGTGCGAAAACGCGGCCACCTCGGCGGGCGTCGGCGGCAGACCGGTCACATCGAGGTGGAGTCGGCGCGCAAGCGTGGCAGCGTCGGCTGCAGGGGCGGGCGAGAATTTCTCGCGGCGCAGACGGGCGGCGACGAACGCGTCGATGGGATTTTCGATTTTGGATTTTTGATTCCCGATGGCGGGGAACGTGGCCGCGGTCGGTGCGATGAAGGACCAGTGCGATTCGTAGGCGGCGCCGTTCGCGATCCAGCGTTCAAGTTTGGCGATTTCGGCGGGCTTGAGGCGCGGCTTCTTGTCGGGCGGCGGCATCGCCTCGTCTTCGTGGGGCGAGCGCACGCGTTGGAGCAGCTCACTTTTCGCCGGCTGACCCGGGACGATGGCGGGCTCGCCGGATTTGCCGCCGACGAGCGCGGCGGCACGATCATCGAGACGGAGGCCGGCCTTGCGCGAGCCGGCGTCGGCGCCGTGGCACGCGAAACAGTTGTCGGAGAGAATCGGGCGGATGTCGCGGTTGAAGGAAACCGCCGGCTCGGCGCCGAAAAGGCCGAGCACCGGAGCAAATGCTGCGGGGAGAAAACGCCAACGGAAAGTCATGCGGAGAAAATAGGCGGAGATCAGTGCATTTCAACGGCGCACGAGCCGAGACCGCCCCGGTAGTAGTTGAACTGGACGTTGGGATGATCGGCGAGCAGCGACATCGGCACGGCGGTGTCCACGATGCCCTTCGCGATCATCAGCGCGGTGAGGCGCTGGCCGAACGGATTGTCGTGCGCGCCGGCGTGCCAGATGGAAACCTTTTCGGTCTTCCATGTTTCGACGGGGCCGACGGTCACGGCCTGCGTGGGGACGAGCGTGACGTTGCCCCCGCCGGAGGTGCGGGCATTTTGCGCGATGGTGACGGGGTGGAGATCGACAACGCGCGTGGTGAGCTTGCGATAATCGGCGGCGGTGGGCGGAGAGTTTTTGAATTTTCCGCGACGCGGAAGCGGGTCGTTGAAGGCCCAGTGCTTGATGTCGCCCTGCCCGCCCTGCATGACGACGCAGCGCACGCCGGCGTCCCACGACGCGCGATAAGCGCGCGTGTCGGCGGCGGGGAAATGGAGATTCGCGTCGGGCATCACGAGTTTCCGATCAATGTGATCGAAACACAGCTCGCGGTCGGCGCGCTCGAAGGAGAGGGGATGCGAGACCGGCACCGAGGCGCCATCGATCACCCATTCGTCCATGCCCCAGAAATGCGCGTGGTGGAGCTTGAGGCCGATCTCGTTGGCGATGCGGGCCACGAGCGGGAGTTGTTCGGTGGGGCCGATGGGACCGCAGATGCCGGCGGGATTGTCGGGCGTGGCCTGTTTCCAAGCGTGGATATATTCGAGCGCCTCGGCGCAGTAGAAATCCTCGAGCGTGTCGTAGAAGACGATCTTGAAACCCGGGCGAGAAAGCCGGCGCAGTTTCTCCGGTGTGAGCGCGGCGGCATCGGCGATGAGTTCGCGATCGAGGGTCGTGTAGTCCCACCAATCGGGGGCGAGGGAGGATTTTGCGCGGGGCATGGGAAAATCGTTGCGCGAGACGCGTCAGATGCGGAGGAAAATTTTTCGTCGCCACATCCACCAGCACACGGCCCAGAGCGTGAAGCCGACGACGATGCCGCGGATGGTCGGCTCCCAAAGCGGGCCGGCGAGCTGGAAAAATTTTTGGCCAAGATGGGCGCGCCAGATGGAGCCGACCCAGCCCTTCATCAGCTGGCCCATGCAGTAGAGCGCGATGGAATTCGCGCCCGCGATGACGAAGAACTGCGCCCAGCGCGCCCACCCGCGCAGATCAATCGCCCAGTAGAACACTGCGAGCATGAGCACGCACCAGCCCGTCGAGAGCAGCCCGAACGACGGCGTCCAGATGCGTTTCACGGCGGGAATGATTCCGACGGCATCGAGCCCGTAACCGGCCGCGAGCAGCGCCACGCCCGCGAACAGGAGCACGCGGAGTTTGCGCGCGGGCTCGGCGGCGGAGCGCAGCCACTCGCCGGCCATGAGGCCGAAGATCATCGTGGCGAGGTTCGGGATGAAGTTGAGCGTCTGGTAGCCGCCCTCGTTAAACACAAAGGGTTTCGACGCCGGGAAGAGATTGAGGAACCACGTGTCGAAGACGTGAAAGACATTCGCGTTCTTGTGCCACGCGGCGGCGAGGTTTGCCTGGTTCCGCGCCGCCCACTCCGCCGTCACGCCCGGCCCGAGTTCGCCCGTGCCGCCGTGCGCGACAAACGCGATCCATGTCGCGCCGAGCGCGACCGCCGCGGCGATCACCTGCACCCGCCAGCCGCGATTCCAGCACAGGAAGAGCAGCGGGTAGCCGAGCCCGATCTGCGCGAGGACGTTGGTAAAGATCCACCGCGTTTCCTTCCCATCACTCGTCGTGAGAAAAATCGCGAGTGCGATGAGGATGAGCGCGCGCGTGCAGGCGTGGCGAAACATCCGTGCGGTCGAGTGGCCCTCGCGCTGTCGGCGCAGATAGGAATACGCCATGGCCATTCCCACCATGAAGGTGAACGCCGGCATGATGAGGTCCCAGAAACTGCAGCCGACCCACTCACCGTGCTCCCAGAACCACTCGATCGTTTTCCAAAAGGATGAGTCGGGATCGGCCTTCAGGTGGTTGCGCGCCGTGCCCGCCAAACCGAAGCCACCAAATGCGAGGCACACCATAATGAAGCCGCGGTAGGCATCGAGGGAGAGCAGCCGCGGCGAGGACGAGGGCACGGCGACGGTGGGCGAAGCTGGTGCGGCAGGATTCATCGCGATTCCGATTTGCTCAAGGCAGCTCGCGAATCCGCAGCGTACGGAAATGAATCGGCGAGCCCTCGGATTCGAGGCAGAGGAAACCGCGCGCGGGATCGGCGCCGTTGCCGCCGGAGACTTCCTCGCCGTTTACCCAAAGGCGGAGTTCGCCGTTGATCGCGCGGATGTAGTAGTGGTTCCACTCGCCGAAGCCGCGCGTGGTGTTTTTCCGCGGGAAACTACGGGTGCCGTTGGGTGATCGCGGCTCGAAGTGATTCAGCTTCACGCGCACGGCGAAAACGTCGCCGTTGGTCGTGAACCAATCCGCCGGCTTCGTCGGATTCTTCGCCTTGAACTGCTCCATGTAGCCGTGATCGAGGATCTGCACCTCGATGCCGTCAGGCAGGCCGGGCTTCGCCTCCTTTGTGAGTTTCTCGATCGAGGCGGGCGTGGCCCAGACGAAAACGCCGGAGTTGCCCGCGGACTTCAGGTGCATCCACTCGACGACCATCTCGAAGTTCGCGTATTCCTTCGCGGTGCGGAGCACGCTCACAGGCTGGCCGGTGCAGTGGAGGCCGTCGGATTTCCAGGACCAGGTGTCGGGGGCGCTGTTAACCGGCGCAAAATCCGAAGCGCCGAGCGCGCGCCAGCCGGGGCCGGTGCCGGTGGCGTCGATGGTGGCGCGGACCGGAGCGGGCTCGGCGGCGAGGAGGGACGAGGACGAAAGGGACAGAAGGGATGCAAGGATGAGGGGTAATTTCATGGAAGGGCAAAAACGGACGGCAGCGGTGAAGACAAATTATTCGCGACACAAGCGCTCAAACGCGGGATTCACCCGGTATTTTTTCCCGAGCGCCTCGCGCAACGGATCCGCGGCGGGCGACGCGGTGAAGCCCATGTGCGAGTGCCGCCACCAACCTTCCGCGTGCGCGAAACGCCGCGACATCCGGCCCACCGCGCGGGACTTTGCTTCCATCGAGCGCAGGTAGGAATTCATGCCCTGCGTGGCCTGGAGCCAGGCGTGCTGCGAGGTGTGGCACTCGAGCGCGGCGAGTTTTTTTGCCTGCACCCTGGCGGTATCGACAAACGCCCCGGGCGTGACGCGCCGCCGCAGGTTGTCCTGCAAGCCATGCGGCATCGCGTGGTAAACAGCCGTCTCGCCTGCCCAGCCGCCACGACGCGGCGACGAAGCGAAATTCCGCACGCCGCGCGCAAACGTCGCCGTCACCGCGAGCCGGCACGCGTTGGTGTGATCCTCCATGTAGTCGACCGGCGGGTGCGTGAGCACAATCGTCGGTTTCACCGCGCGGATCACGCCTGTGAGCCAGCGCAGGAGCGGCACCGTGTAGAGAATCTCGAGATCATCCGTCGCGCTCTCGTGAAACGTCGCGCCGAGCACGCGCGCCGCGGCGATGCCCTCGCGCCGGCGGATGCGCCGCAGCGCCGCGGGACCGTGGACGAGACTGCCGCCCGAGCCCGTGGAGATATTGAGATAGTGCGTGTCCCAACCCGCGTCGCGCAACAGGAGCAGCGTCCCGGCCATCGTGAACTCGATGTCGTCGGGATGTGCCGCGATGGCAATGGCAGAGGGTCGGGACATGAAGTGCGGAGGGGATCGCCGTGCAGCCGGAACGGCGGGATATGGTTTTCCGCGCCCACGGGTAGTCGAGCGCGAAGTTGGGCCGCTGCGACCGGGGGTGTAACAGGAAGTGAGGTCAGCTCGGTGTCTGGTGCGTGGCACGGGCGTCCCGCCCGTGTCCGAGGAGGCTGGAGGCCTCCTCGATTCGATCCCACGGGCAAGATGCCCGTGCCACTCCGAACGCTGACCTCACTTCCTGTTACACCCGACCGGAGTCACGCAACGCGGGGGCGCAGAAACCGACGGCGCGAATCAGAAATCGCAGCTCACGCTGGTGCTCACGGACCAGTCGAAGTAGCGCACGCTGCGGGGATTTCCGCGGTCGCCCTGCCAGGTAATGCGTGGGTCGTTACCGAGATTTTTTGCGACGATGGCGTAGGCGAAGCGGCTTTGCCTCGGCTTGTAGCGCGCGGAGACGTCGATGGTCTTCCGCGCCTGCTCAGACACGTCGAGCAACGCGCGCGCGCCGATGGTGGAGAGCACGGTGTCGCGGTAGTTGTAGTAGGCGCGCACGTCGAGGCCGCCGCGCGCGAAGGAGAGGTTGACGTTGCCGTTGCGCGGCGCGGTGCCGGCGAACGTGAGGTGCGCGCCCGGACGCGTGGGATAGTTTCCCTGCGAGGTGATCCAGGTGAAATTGGAGCCGAGTGTGAAACTGGAGAAGAGGCCGGGCAGAAATGTGAGGCGCTGCTGCCACTCGAGTTCGAGGCCCTCGACCTTGCCGCCCCGGCCGAGCGTGATGTTGCTGATCGAATAGCCGTCGTAAACTCCACCGACGACGGTGGCGGCGTTGTTGTAAAAGAAGCCGTCGATGTCCTTCTTGAATGCGCCCGCCGACAGCACGCCGATGGGCTTCAGATAATATTCGAGGCTCACGTCGTAGTTGGTGGACTCCGTGACCTTGAGGTTGGGATTACCCTCGGTGATGGTGCGGGCGGTGTCGTTGATGACGGAGCCGGGCAGGAGGTCGGAGCCGGCAGGGCGCGCGATGGTCTTGTAGATCGCGGCGCGCGCGATGAGGCGCGGCGAGAACGTGTAGTTGAGATGCACCCCGGGCAGCGCCTGCGTGTCGCGCAGGGAAACATTCGCCCGCGTGACCCCGGTGATGGCGGTCGTGCTCTGGCTCACGCGGTAGGCCTTGCCGGAGTAGTCGGTATTTTCGAGGCGCGCGCCGGTGAGCACGCCGAGTTTCCCGAAGGTGAACGAGCCCATCGCATACGCGGCGCCGATGCGCTCCACGAGGCTCTTCGTGT
The DNA here is from genome assembly GCA_025352845.1 of Opitutaceae bacterium. GTDB lineage: Bacteria > Verrucomicrobiota > Verrucomicrobiia > Opitutales > Opitutaceae > ER46. Next base: position 1,611 of record JANXSC010000144.1, on the reverse strand, counting down.
TTTGCAGAATGAGGAGATCGGAGGCGAGCGCCTGGCGCGTGAAGAGCGTCGGCTGCTTGTAGAACGCATCGAGAAACGCATCGAGGTTCACGTTGATATTCGGGATGAGGAGCGCGCCGCGCGGGGCCTCGTTGAGGTAGCGCGAGTTGTTGTAGGGCTCCATGAACGCGGCGGCGCTGAGGGGCGACGGGCCGGTGTAATTCCAACTGCCGATACCGCCGGCGGAGGCGGACCACCAGCGGGAGCTGTAGCTCGCGCCGGTCTTGAGGTAGGACTTCGTCGCGATGGCGGGCAGCGCGCGGCGGGCGTTGAGCTGGAGCGAGAGGCCGTCGTCGCTCGTGGGAAACTGCGAGCGCTGGACGATGTTGTGCTCGTAGATCGCGGGGTTGTTGAAGTTCACGCCGCTCGTGCCGCGGTAAGAAGGGAAATCGCGCACACTGCGATCGACGGCGAAGTTCGTCGCGGGGCTGCGCACCGCGGGATAGAAAGTTTCCTCGTAGTGGTTGGTCGCGCGAATGCAGGTCGCGCGGTAGTCGATGTCCCAGAGGTCGAAGTCGTGCCGCGCGCCGAGACCGAGCTGGCGCGTGACGCTCACCGGCGTGCGGAAGCGGCGGTCGAGGCCGAGGCGCGCGCCGGCGATGCTGAAGGTGTCGGGCGTGAGGAGCGTGCGCGTGCCGCCGGAGAAAATCGCGCGGCGATCCTCGAGGGAGCGCGAGTCGTTGGAGTAGAGCGCGGAGAGCGAGAGGATGGTGGAGCGCGTGAGCTTGTATTCGACGGAGCCGGTGACCTTGAGCTTCCACGAATCGTCCTCCACGCGGTCGAGGAGCGTGAGGTTGCTGATCGTGAAACGATCCTGCGCATCGAGGCCGTAGCTGAAAGTCTCCTCGTGGTAGCCGCGGTCGGTGCGGTAGTGGTTCGCCGAAATGAAAATCCCGAGGCGACCGTCGAAAAACGTGCGGCCGTAGTCGAGGTTCGCCTGCTTGTCCCAGTTTTGCTGCTGGTCGTTGTAGGTCATCCCGAGCGTGAGACGGAAGAGCGGCGCAGAGAGATCGAAGGCGCGGCGCGAGACGAGGTTGATCGCGCCGCCGATGGCATCACCGGGGAGATCAGGCGTGATAGACTTGAAGAGCTCGACGCGCTGGAGGCTCTCGGCGGGAAACGCGCTCACGGTGTCGGCGCGGTCGGCGTTGGTGTTGCCGGCGCGGACGCCGTCGAAGGTGAGCGAGTTGTATTGCGCCTGCACGCCGCGGAGCACGGCGCGGGACGGCTGGTGCGTGGAGATTTCGAGATAGACGCCGGGGAGCGTCTGGAGCGCCTCGCCGACCTCGCCCGCGCGCGCCGTGGCGAGCGCGTCCTGCGAGGCGATCTTGCGGATGCTGTCGCTGAAACGCTGGAGGTTGAGCGCCTGCGCCTGGCCCTCGGCCTGCGCGGTGACGGTAAACGCGCCGAGCTGCACAATCGCGGACGCGAGACGGAGGTCGAGTTCGCGCTGCTGTCCGCTGCCGACGATGACCGTCTCGGATTTGTCGTTAACGCCCTCGGAGGTCACGACGAGGCGGTAAGTGCCGGCGACAAGCCCGCCGATTTGAAACGTGCCGTCGGCACGCGTGA
>JANXSC010000138.1 GCA_025352845.1 Opitutaceae bacterium | reverse complement strand
CTTCCTCGCGCACTTCGTCGCCGCGAAACAAACGCGTGCTCCGGCTCCGCACTTCGCCCGAGAAAGGGCGCCCCACCTCGCCGCCCGGCCGCAAGTCGCCCGGCCAAGGCGCGACGATCGCATCGAGCGCGCGCCCGCCGCTGAACCAGACCGCGACACCGGATCGCTCGCGATACTCTATGCCGCGCCGCAGCCCGCGCATCCATCCCCGCGGCGATCCGTGCAGCGACGGAACCTGCAACTCGACGGTGTGCGTGTGATCCGTTTCCCACTTCAGCGGCCGGCCCCACACCGGCGCATCGCTGCTGCGCTCGTAACCGAACCGAATCAGGTGCTCCCCGAGATGTTCGACCACGATGCGCTCGTCGGCGCGCGCATCGGTGGGCTGCCACAAAATTTCGCGCCTGCCCGCGGGATGCGGTTGAAGGCGCACCTTCAGCACCTGTGGTCCGTTGAATTGCCCGAGCCACAGGCCGACACGACCCAGCGCAGATTGTGCGCGCTGCTCCAGTTGCGCCCACACCGGCGGGGCGTTACGCGCGAAGGCGCCGCCGTGATAGTCGAAGCTCAGGAGCGCACCCATCACGACCGTCGCGCCCGTGAGAAGCGTCGCGAGCACCACCACGGCCAACCCGCCACCGCGACGGCGTTGCGCCACGCGCTCGATCCCGAGCAGCCCACCGGCCGCAAGCAGCCCAAGCGTCACCGCGAAGTCCGGTTGATAGCGCGCCGTCGTCGAAAAATAACTCAGCAGCAGCGTCATCACCGGGACGAGCGCACCTCCGACGGCCAACAGCGTCGCCTGAAGTGCGCGCTTTTCGTCGCCGACGCGCCCGCTCGTCATCAGCGGCACGCCGAGCACGAACCACGCGAACACTAGGGTGACGGCGATGCCGCACACTTCCTCCGTGCCGAAGTAGCCCGAAATCGAAACGGGAATTCCCTGCGCCGCGACAAACGGAAACGTCCACGACCACTGCACCGGTTGGAAAAAATACACCGCGAAGTTGTGCGCGATGAACCGCGGGCTGAAATGCGTGAGCTTGCCCTCAAACGCACCGGAGAGCTGATAGTTTTGACCGAACTCCAGCACGCTGCCGAAGCGCGCGTAGTTGTGCGCCATCAACGCGAGGCCGCAGGCCCCGAGCGGCAGCGCGGCGGCCAATGCAAGCCGCCACCACGGATTAGCTTCGTCCTTTCTCCGCCACGCGAGCCACAGCGGCGCAAGCAGCAGCGGCGCTGCGAAGAGACACGTCGGCCGTGACGCCACCGCCAGACCAAGAAAAAATCCCGCCGCCGCCATCGCCCGCCGCGGCCTTGTGCCGTGCATCGCCCGATATGTCGCCACGAGCGCGAGCAGCGTGAAGGCGATGCCCGCAACAATCGGCAGCTCCCAAAACGCCGGGCGTTGCAGCAACGCGAGCAAGTGCGTGCCGAAGCCCAGCGCGAGCACTCCGAGCGGCGCGACGAACACCGCGCTCTGCGGAAAATACCGCCGTCGCAACGAGAGCCAAAGCCCGCTCGCCACGAGAAACGCGACGACAGCGAAGGCAAACACTGCCATACCCATCGTCATCTCCTGCCCAGTGAGCAGCCGCCACGGCAGCATCAACGTGAGCGCCGGCGCCGCGCCGAAATACAAATAATATTTCCCGCGAAAATAAGAGGCGTCGGCCAGCCGGTGCGCGCCGTTCTGCGCCGGATCGTAGGGATCGGCGAGCGCGAGCAGGGCCGACGCCGGCTCCTTGTCGATCGCGAGCTGGCCTTTCATCCACCCGCGCACGAGCAGCCGGTAGAAATCCTGATCACCCCAGTCCTCAAATCCGCCGTTGACCGCGACGGTCCAGTGGAAAAACCAAAAGACCGCGGCGAGTGCCGCTACCACGAGCGCGCGTTCCACGTTTCGCCGTCGGTGGCTCGGTTGTGGGGCGGGGTCGCCGGACCCCGCCGGTTGGGCAACGTGTCCGCATTCGCCCTGCGGCGGGGTGCGGAGACCCCGCCCTACATCCTCCGGCACATCCCCTGTTTCAGTCATGCTCAAGCCGTTTGCCCAGACCGATCACATCGTCCTCCGCAAAACCGAGCCGCGCATAAAACGCCGTGGCGGCGACGTGGGAGCGCCGCACCTGCGGAGAAATTTTTTCGGGCAATCCGCCACGCGGAAAATCCATTCCGCTTCGCTCCTCAACACCCGCCCCACCCCGCCCCGCTGCAATGCCGGCTCCACCGCGAGGTCGTTGATCCAACCGCGGTGTCCCTTGTATCCGACCATCACGCTGCCCCCGATCCGCTTCTCACACTCCGCGATCAAGAACCATTCGGGGTTCACGCGCAGTTTCCGCGCGATGTCCTTGTGCGGTTCGTTCCACGGGCGCACGGATCCGCCCATCCGCCACACCGCGATCCCGGCGTCGGCATCGGCGGGTTGAAAGGGACGCAATTGAACCATGGAATTTGAAGACATCCCTCTCGGCGCGTGGCGCGCCGAGACCATGTTAGTGCTTCGTCTGGACCGGCTCGTTGGAAAACAGCCGCTCCAGCCGCGCCCAAATCTCCGGCTGCAGCTTGCTGAGGCTGCGGTTGTGATAGTCGAAATTGACGGCTAAACCGGCTGCAACCGTCGCGAGTCCCGCCACCGCAATAAGCGAAGCGATCCACGCATTCCACCCGCGCTCCTGCGCCCAGCGCTCTAGACCCAGCGCGGCTAACGCCGCCAGCAGCATCAGCGCCGGCGTGAAATCCGCCATGTAGCGCGGCGTGGCACAGTAGAACATCAGGTAAAACGCCAGCACCGTCAGGAAAAACAATCCGATGGCCACGAGCATCGCCCGCAACGGCCCCGCCTCGTCCTGCGCCCGCCCGCGCCACGCCAACGGCAGCACCACCACGCCCCATAAAAATGGAAACGTCACCGCCAGCCCGCAAATCCGCTCGACCCAAGCCCCGAGGTATCCCGGCGGTCCGCCGATCACGCTCGACGCCGCCACGAAGGGAAACGCCGCGCTCCACGTCCCGGGATGGAGAAAATAAATATACGCGTTGTGGGCGGCGTAGCGCAGGCTGAAGTGCTGCTCCTTCGCCTCATACGCGCTCGACAGCTGATAGGTGATGCCGAACTCCAGCGCGTTGCCGAACCGCGCATAGTTGTGCCCGAGCAAGGCCACCACACACACGCCCACGCCCGCCGCCGCCACGCTCGCGCAGCGCCACCAGCGCGCCCCGCCGCCGAGCGTGCGCCGCAGTTGCCACAGCACCGGGACGAACAGCACGGCGCCAAACACGCACGTGGGCCGCGACGCGACGGCAAGGCCGTAGCAAATCCCCGCCAGCGTCATCGCCGCCACCGGCCGCCGGCCATGCAGTGCCTGGTAAACCGCTCCCAGCGCCAGCATCGAAAAGGCGAAACCCGACGACAGCGGCAGCTCCCACACCAGCGGCCGTCTCATCAGCACGAGCACGTGCGTGCTCACCCCGAGCAACACGACCACCAGCGGCGCCGTCCACCACGCGCTGCCCGGAAAATACCGCCGCCGCAGCGCGAGCCACAGACCGGTCGCCGCCAAAAATCCCATCACGCAAAAAATAAAAATCGCCGTCGTCGTGCCCAGTTCCCGTCCCGTGATGGCCCCATACGGCCACAGCAACACGACCGCCGGCGCGCCGCTGAAATAGAGATAGTAATGTCCTTTGAAATATGACGCGTCTCCCATCCGCACCGCGCTGTTTTGCACCGGATCGTAGGGATCGGCCAACGCCAGCAACTCGGGCGAAGGCGCCTTGCTCAGGTAGAGATGACCCTGGCGCCAACCGCGCACGAGGAAGTTGTAATAGTCCTCCTCGCCCGGCGGTTGAAATCCGCCACTCGTGCGCACGGTCCAGTGGAAGAACCACACCACGACCCCGATCGCAGCCACCGTCAGCCCCACTTCCAACCTCCGCCGCCAGCGGCGATTGCGGCCAGGGGGCGTGGTCCTCGGAGAAGTTGCCGGCATTTCGCGCGGAGCGTGGTGCGCTGCCGCCGAAGATCACGAACAAATTTCCGGCCGCGCTTTTGGTTCAGTGACGCACTTTGGTGCTAGTCGGGCGGGCGACGATTCGGCAACGTGGCACCGACCTGTCCCAATGTTTCCCGCCGGCCACTTTGTCTGCAAAAAATATCCGCTCCCCATGACCAACCCCATGCGCCTCCTGTCTGCCCTCCTGCTCCTGCCCAGCTTCGCGGTCGCCCAGGCGATTACTTCGCCACCTCCCACTACGGCCCGCAGTGCCAATTCGGATGAAGCGATCAAGCTTTCGCCTTTCGAGGTGACATCAGAAAAGGACAACGGCTTCGCCGCCGCGAGTTCGCTCGCGGGCGGCCGCCTCGCCAGCGAGCTGCGCGATACGCCGGTCGCCTATTCCGTCATCACGCGCGAGTTCATCGACGCCCTCGGCCTCACCGATCTCCAGAGTGCGGCCGAGTGGGCCACGAGCAGCACGCTCAATGTCGACAACGGCATGCAGAATTTTTTCTCCGCCCCCATCAACTACACCATTCGCGGTGCCGGCGCCGGCCGGCCGCAGCGAAATTTTTTCCCGCAGTTCAACAACGGCGACAGCTACAATCTCGAGCGCTACGACTTCGGCCGCGGCCCCAACTCCATCCTCTTCGGCAACGGCTCGCTCAGCGGCGTCAGCTCCTCGACCACCAAGCGCGCGCAAACCAATCGCCCGGCCGAGAGCGTGCAATTGAGCGTCGGCTCGTGGAGAAATTATCGCGCGACGATCGACATCAACCAACCGATCAATGAGAAACTCGCGGCGCGTGCCTCCGCCGTCTGGGGTGACAGCAGCGGTTGGCGGCTGAAAGATTTCGACAAGCGCAAGGCCGTCACGCTCACCACCACTTATCGCCCGTGGCGCAACGCCGAGCTGCGCGTCGAGGGCGAGTATGGCGTCAACTCCCGCCAGTCCGGCTTCACCACGCTCGACGACCGCCTCTCCGGCTGGAACGGCATCCAGACCTACAACACCCCTGCCGCCGCGACTACCCTGCCAGGCAACGCCAATGCCCTCGGAATCGGCCGCCGCGGCACAAATTATTATGTGATCGATCCCGTCGCGGCCAACCCCGCGATCATGAATTACCAAAACGATCCCGTCACGCTGGCCGGCGGTGCCAGCACCACGACCCCGCTGGCTGGCTTCGTGCAGGGCAGCCTGCCCTCGTTCGCGAGCAATGGCGCCACCTTCCTTCACGCGGTCAACATTCCCCGCAACCGCTTCGACACCGCGATCAACAATTCCTTTTTCCGCCCGCCGTCCGAAGAGTTCACCGTCTCGCCCGACGCGCCGATCCTCGCACAGCGTTTCAAGGATCTTCAAATCACCTTTAACCAGCGGCTCGGTAATTTTCACTTCGAGGTCGCCGGCGATTTCAACCGCGCGCGCTCCTTCATCAATGGCGAGCAGAACCGCAGTAGCAACGACACCTACATCGACATCAACCAGGTGCTCCCCAGCGGCGCGCCGAACCCGAACTTCAAGCAGGCCTACGGCGACGGCCAGCTCATGCGCGGCTACCGGAAATTCGACTACAACAACGTCCGCGGTGCCGCCGCCTATGTGCTCGACACGCGCTTCGGCAATTTCGCCTTCAATACTCTCGGTGGCATCAACAAAGGCGCGGACGAAAGCGATTATCGCTACCTGAGCGTCGCGCAGGGCAACGACCACCGCCTCTGGGGCTTCCTCTCGTCCCCCTCCACGCAAAACGTCCGCGTGCGCCGCTATTGGAACCAGCTCAGCCGCCCCATCCCCGATCCCGTCGGCGCCCCGATCAAGTATTTCGATCCCAACACCAACACCGCATCGACCATCCAGCCCATCTGGGCCGTCGACATCTCGCGCCGCGACACCGAGTCGGTGAACAGTTCCAACTTCAAATACGCCCTCGGCTCGGTGAACGCGAAGTTCTTCAAGAACCGCCTCATCCTCCTCGGCGCTGTGCGCAAGGACTCCTACTTTTTCCGCACCGTCCAGCAGATCGACAAGGGCGACTACCCGCTCAACTGGGACGGCTTCACGCGCATCATGCGCCCCTCGGCGCCCGCCGACTACGCGACGCTCACCTACCGCACGCGCGACGCCGCCGGCAATCCCATCGGCGTGCCGCAGGAAGCCGCCATCCGCCCGCGCATCGCGCCCACCGGCGACCGCGATCCGCTCTACGCCAACGAGCGCTTTAAAGACGACTACAACCCCAATCCGGTGCAGGGCACGCAGGTCACCCGTTCCGTTGGCTCGGTGCTCCACCTCGCGAGCTGGTTGAATCCCTCGATCAACTACGCCGAGACCTTCAATCCGCCCGGCGGCATCGTGCGCATCGACGGCCGCCAGCTGGAGCCCACGGTCGCCACGGGCACCGACTACGGTCTCCGCATGGAGCTCTTCCAGAACAAACTGAATCTGAATTTCACCTACTACCGGACCAACGAAATCAACGGCGCGATTTCGCAGGACGGCCCGAATTTTTTCACGACGCTCTACCAGGCCAACGTCGTCGGCGACCAGAGCGCCGTCGGCCGCAACGCCCGCGGCGCAGGCGATCTGCCCGCGCAGTATCGCGACATCCGCACGCGCTCCGGCAGCGGCTTCGAGATTGAGGTGGTTTACAACCCGTCGCGCGCGTTCCGCCTCACCGGCAGCCTGAGTTTCCCGAAAGTTTTCGAGTCGAACCTCTACCCCGATGTCACGGCCTACATCGACAAAAACATGCCGCTCTTCAGACAGATCGCCAACGACGCCGGCGTGCTCATCGATGCGAACAACCTCGCCAGCGTCGATCTCTCGATCCCGATCAACACGCGCTCGCCCGACGCGACCAACGCCACGAACGCGTTCAACAACATCGTCGCCTTCCGCCAGAACGTCGTCTCGGGCAAGCGCCGGAGCCAGGACCAACCGCTCCTCAATCTCTTCGCCGACTACACGCTTCAAACCGGCCGGCTCAAGGGCCTGCGCGGCGGTCTCGGCGTGCGCTGGCGCGACAAACAGATCATCGGCTCGCGCGGCGCCGACACCATCGCCGATCCCGCCAATCCCACGCGCGCCATCGACGACCCGAAGGTCGACGCCTACACGCCCGTCTACACGCCGAACGATTACTACATCGTGACCGGCACGCTGAACTACACGTGGCGCCTCAAAGATCGTCGCGAGATTCAAGCGAACCTCGTCATCAACAATCTCCTCAACGACCGCGGCCCGCAGTATTCCTCCATCGCGCAAACCGCCTCCGCCCTGCGCCCGAAGAACAACGACTACACCAGCCCCGCGCGCGAGACCGTCCCACTCACCTTCGCGCTCAAGCAACCCATCAGCTACAATTTCCAGCTCACGCTGAAGATGTAGTCAGCAGCAGATGCCATGAAGGCGGACCAGCGGGCGAAAAACGCCCAACCTGTCCGCCGCTATGACAAACAATGCCAGCTTTGCGAAAATGCTGGAACGCCGGGTGGAAACCAAGGCCGAATCGATCAAGCTGGGAAGGGATTTGCCCGCGCGCGACGTGGTCGTGGGTGGGCAACTCGACGGCGCGTTGCCGCACCGCCCCCAGAAAATGACGACCGCCGGGTTGCGGACGCTGGTGCGCGGGCTCCTCGCGGCGGGCCGCCAAGTCTACGCGTGTTACGAGGCGGGCCCGTGCGGCTAAGGCCGGCACCGCGCGTTGCTCATCGAACGGGTGTGGCGCCTGACGCGCTGGCAGCCGGACTACCCGCCGGTGAAAGCGCTGGTCGCGGGGATCGCGCGCGGCGCGGCGCAAACTCGCCGGGGCCGCGGCGCGCAAGCTCGCGGTCGACCTGTGGCGCCGGGCGACCGGCCAGACCACGCCCGAGAAACTCCACCTCATCGTCCCGGCGGAGGTGCCCGCCCGAGCCAACCCTCGCTTTTTTTCCGGAAGCCGACCGCGCCAACGCGCGAGTAAAACTTTCGGAGTGGAAGCGCGCCCGGCACGTCCCTTGGGCTCCAATCCGCCCGGTAATTGTGCCGATGCACTCCGTCCCTTTCGCCCTCCACTTTGCCCACAGCATCAGGCGCTGGCGCCACCACGCACGGATAATACCAACGTCCGTTAGCTTATAGACTATAGGTTGGAGCGCCAGAGTTTACCTGATCGACGAGCCAGCCGTGGATCAGACCGGCGACTTTGGCCGGTTGGGTCCATTGCCGGGAGGCCGCGAAGAGGTGGTCTTCCAAC
>JANXSC010000109.1 GCA_025352845.1 Opitutaceae bacterium | reverse complement strand
TTTCCTCGGGCTCTCACCGAACGTGAGCGGCACGTTGCCCGGTGGATCATAGAGCGCTGCACCGGGCCGAAATCCGAATTCCTGCGACAACTCGATCAGGCGACCGTGATCGGGCGTTATACCAACGTCCCTTTGGTTTTGGACTTTTGGTTTGTTGTAGAACCGGCCGCTGGCCGGTTGCGCCCGGCCTTGGATTTTCCCACTGCCGGCGAATCTAGGCTGATAGAAAACTGGATTTTCAGGGGTCGGTTACTGACAGGAAACTGGCTGGATTTTCAGGAGCGAAAGCGCGTGAGACGGGATTGTGGCGCGTGGTGGACTGTCGAGAATACTTGGCAGCGAGAGAAGAACACTCGGGCGGCTTCCACGACGATGTCGTTCGCCAGCGTGGACCGGGCGCGCTGCGACCGCGGGCTACTGATTTCCTTTCCAGCGCCGCCGGCCTGCGACTGGCTGCATCGCTGGCTGATGCTTACGACTCGTTTGCCGCGAGGACGCGGAGCATGTTTGTGCCGAGTATTTTTTGAATCGTCGCATCGCTGTGGCCGCGCTGGACGAGGCCGACGGTGAACAGCGGCCAGTTCGTCCACGCCAGCGAGGCGGCAGCGCGAGGATCTTTGGCGACGCCACCGAGGGAGCCGGGCGGCCAGAGGGCCTCCCAGCGGACGCGCTGTAACGGGCGGGCGGGAAGTTTCGCGTCGTTCGGCTTCAGCCGGGAGGCGTAGCCGGTGTCGGTGCCGATGCCGACGTGAGCGGCGCCGAAGCGTTTCACGAGATAGTCAATGTGATCGAGAAACGCGACGATGTCGTTGTTTCCGCCGAGGAAATGGCCAATACAGCACACGCCAATGAGGCCGCCGGTGTCGGCGATCGCCGTGATGACCTCGTCGTTCTTGGCCCGGATGTGAGCATTCAGGGCGGCGGCGCAACTGTGGCTGGCGACCATCGGCTTCTTCGAGAGCTTCGCGGCGTCGAGACCGGTCTTCTGGCTGCTGTGGGCGCAATCGGCGATGACACCCTGCCGGTTGAGTTCGGCGACGACTTGCTGGCCGAAATCGCTCAGCCCGCCATCGAACGCCTCGCCGCAGCCATCGCCGATGGGGTTTCGCCGGTTGTAGGTCAGGTGCATCATGCGCACGCCCAGCTCGGCGAAGACGCGAATGTAGCGCATCTCGTCTGACGTGGTCAGCCACTGTTGCACGAGCGGCACGCCGTTGGTCGTAAGCGTAATCGCGTGGTGCCCGGCTTTTTTGGCTGCCACGATCTCGTCCGCCTTCACAGCCTTGGGAAATCGCTCGCGCAGCCGGTCGGTGACATAAACCCACCGCGCGAGTCGTTTCATGAGACGAAGCGGGTCGTTGCCCTCTTCGCCGGAATTGCGGATGATCGCGGTGACGCCAGCGGCGGTCCATGCGCCCTCGTATTCGGCACGCTCGGCGGCGTCGGTGACGAAGCGTGTCATTGGCATATCCTCACGGGCGTCGGCGATCTCCTGCTCGGACGCACCCGAGTTCATGAGCGCAGCGAGCACCGCATTGTCGACCGCCGCACCGGGGCCGAAGCCATAGGTATCGAGCACCACCGAGCTGGCGTGCAGTTCGAGCCCGTGTGCGAGATCCTTCGGAGAAGGCTTGAGCAGGGCGAGCGCGGCCGTGCGATCGGCGGCGATCTTCTCGTTCGTGACTGCCGGATCGGACAATCCGGCCGCGCGCGCGGGAACCGTGAGTGCCGGGCCGATGAATGGGGCCGTCGCCGCGACGAGAGAGGTGGAGAGAAAGGACCGGCGGTTCATGTGGTGGGGCGTTTGAAATTTTTGGCGTAATCGATTGGAGGAAGAGGCAGACTCACGAAAAATCGCGTCCGGGTTCAAAACCGGCCACTGACACCAAAGGTGACGGTGACGAAGTTATAGATGATATCTTGGGTCCGTCCGGGAACCCCCTGATAGAGTTTTTGCGGTGCGTTGAAGATATTGGCCACATCGCACGCGAGCGTCACGGACGGGCGCAACTGATACGCCATGCCCACGTTCGTCGTCTTGAAGGCGTCGCGATAGAGGTTCGCCCCGGGGCTCGTGGCCGAGTAACTGGAAATGTAGCCGCCCGTATAGTTATACAGCACCCGGGTGCTGAAGCCTCGGTAGCGCCAGCTGAGACTGAGATTGCCGGCCCGCGGGATGAAGCCGGGCACCTGTCCGTTGCCGCGGGTGGTCGGACCGCCAAAATCCCCTTCGGTTTCGATGACGGTATAATTGGCGGAGCCGCTCAGGCCCTTGAGCAATCCCGGGAGAAACGTGAACTGCTGCTGGTAGCTGAACTCCCAGCCCGTGACTTCGGCCGTGCCGGCGTTCGAGGACGTGAGTCGCGTGAAGCCCGCGTAGTCTCCATTATAGCCGTTGTCGCTGCCACTGGCGACGAGGCCGGCGTTGGTGCCGGTGACGATATAGTCCTTGATCGTTTTCTTGAACCAGCCGGCGGACAAATTGCCCACGGGCTCGAAATAGTAATCGAGGGTAAAGTCCCAATTTTTCGCCGTCTGGGGCAGCAGGGCGGGATTGCCGATGGTGAGGGTTTGGAGGGCCTCGTTGGCCGATTCGCTGGGCAAGAGATTCGAGAGGGCAGGCCGGCCAAAACTGGTGGACCAGCTCAGCCGGGCCTTCAGATTCCGCGTGAGATCGTGAGTGAGATGGGCGCTGGGGAACGATTTCGTGTAGCTCCCGTTGGTCTCGCGCCGGGAGTTGTCGTAATCGCGCTTCGCCGCACCCGCCGGGTCGGCGAGCTGCTGGGCCACGGTGCTGCGGACGTTGG
>JANXSC010000042.1 GCA_025352845.1 Opitutaceae bacterium | reverse complement strand
CATTCGACTGGCACAAAACGGTAGACGTGTCATTGCACGATGGGGCCCAACCTAAGAAGGGGATGCTGTATGTCAGAACGGCCTATCGAAATGATCCAGACTTTTCAGTAGATGGTATTAACCGCCCGGAAAATCCGTCTGACAATGTGCGAGTCGCCCGGTCTATCGATAATGACCAGACAGTTTCCGACAACTACCGAAGACTCGTCTACGACACCATGTCGGGTGTCTATGACGAAGCAAATGACGCGAAGACAGTTCGTAATTTGCGGGAAGAATTAATTGGCAGTATTCGTGAGTCGATGAAACGAGTGTTTGGCGATTTGCTTCTCAATAGCGTCTCGGATCCGCTAGGCACTGGAGCGTTCTATTTCGAGAAGGGCACCGTTAAGTCCTACCATTATAAGAACCTCTCTGGTGGCGAGAAAGCCGCGTTCGACCTACTTCTAGACCTTCATGTCAAACGGCGATTTTATTCCGACGCCGTGTATTGCGTCGATGAGCTGGAGACACATTTGCACACACGCGTGCAAGGCGCACTTGTGAGAGAGATGGTGAATATTTTGCCTGAAGCGTGTCAGCTATGGGTAACGACTCACTCACTCGGCGTGCTCAGGGCTGCGCAGGAAATGATCGCTGCAGATCCAACATCTGTGTGTTTAATCGACTTTGATGGCGTCGATCCAGACGTTCCTCGCCAACTCATCCCAAGCAGCCTCGGCCGAGTCACATGGGAAAAATTGCTGTCGATTACGTTGGATGATCTCTCGCAGAGAATTGCCCCCAAAATCGTGGTTGTTTGCGAAGGTTCGAGCGTTGGCACACGGCGAAAGGATTTCGACGCGGAGATCTACAATCGGATTCTTGGGTCACGGCACCCCGATGTTTTGTTCGTATCTGGAGGCTCTTCGAACCAAGTGACCGTGACTGGGGTTTCAGTGAAGGATGCGCTGGGCCGCATTCTGCCGTCGTCGAAGTTTTCATCACTAGCTGATCGCGATGACAAATCAGAAACAGAGGTTCTAGAGACCGAAGCGAAGGGCACAATAATTCTGCCGCTCCGAAACCTTGAATCATTCCTTTTTGCCGACGATGTCATCGCAGCGCTTCTGACGCGGGAACAAAAGGCGACGCAAATGCCTGCAGCTCTCCAAATCAAACAACAGGCGATTGCGAACAGCACCAGCAGGGGAAACCAAGCTGATGATTTGAAATCCGCCTCGGGTGAAATCTATACCGAACTCAAGAAGCTTCTCGGTCTGCAACGGTGCGGGAATTCAACGGACGCATTCATGCGGGACACACTTGCGCCGTTGATTGCCCCACCGATGGCAACCTACGAGACACTTAAAGCTGCGATCATTGACCGCCTTCTTTGATGTCCCTCAACGTATCCATCGTCGAAGAAGCCCTGACGTGTTTCCTCCTTCGCCACGGCTTTGGTGGACAAGTCGGGGAGCTGGGCTATGCGGTCGGGAACGGGCCGCACCGCGCGCCCGGTGAACCGGCGGCGGAACAGGATTCGTTTGGGGAGGTGGTGCTGGTGGGCCGCTTGCGCGAGGCCATCCGGCGGCTGAACCCGGCGGCAACCGTCAAGGCATTCTTGTCAGTTCAAACGGAGGAACCCAGACCATGAGCAAAGACAAACCCACTCCCGGCGGTCGCGGCAAAAAGAAGACCGCAGTCGCGCTGGTTCGCTCTTCGGCGGCGGAATATCTGACCTTTGTGGCGGCCAGCGGCCAGGGTGGCGTCGAAGCCGTTTATGCCGATGAAAACGTCTGGCTTACCCAGAAGATGATGGGGCTGCTTTACGATGTGGAGACCCACACCATCAACTACCACCTCAAGCAAATCTTTACCGACGGCGAATTGCAGGCCGGTTCAGTTATTCGAAGTTTTCGAATAACTGCCGCCGACGGCAAATCCTACGACACCCAGCACTACCACCTCTCGGCCATCATCGCCGTCGGCTACAAGGTGAACTCCGAGCGGGCCGTCCAATTCCGCAAATGGGCCACCGGCATCATCGCGTCCTTCACGATCAAGGGCTTCGCCATGGATGATGAGCGGCTGAAGAGCGACGGCTCCATCCTCGGCAAAAAATATTTCGAGGAACAACTCCAGCGCATCCGGGAAATCCGCCTGAGCGAGCGTAAGTTCTACCAAAAAATCACCGACATCTACGCCACCTCCACCGACTACGACGTGACCGCAGCAGCCACCAAGCGCTTCTTCGCCGCCGTGCAAAACAAACTCCACTGGGCCATCCATGGACAGACGGCCGCAGAAGTCATCGTCTCTCGGGCCGATGCGGCCAAAACCCACATGGGCCTGACTACGTGGAAGGACGCACCCCAAGGCAAAATCCAGCAGTTCGATGTCAGCGTGGCGAAAAACTACCTCACGGAAAAGGAAATGGCCCAACTGCAACGCCTCGTCTCCGCCTACCTCGATCTGGCTGAAGACATGGCGCTACGGGAGATTCCCATGACCATGCAGGACTGGGAAACCCGCCTCAACCGCTTCATCGCCGCGACCGACCGGGAGATTTTGCAGGATGCCGGCAAAGTGACGGCTGAAATCGCCCAAGCCCACGCCGAGAGTGAGTTTGAGAAATACCGCATCGTGCAGGACCGGCTGTTCGAGTCGGATTTTGACAAGATGATCAGGGAATTGCCGGAGAAGGGCGACCAGCCATGAGCCTCAGTGAATCCACCGTCGAAGAGGCCGCGCTCGGCTAGTTCGGGGAGCTGGGATACCCGCCGGACATGCAGGAAGAGGCGGTGAAGACCGTGCTGCAGCAGGCGGAATTGCTGTGCGCGGATTGGGTCTGATCACGACCTCGCGTCCAACCGCCGTTAGAGTTTCTTCTCTGACTCCGGCTGACCGGAACCGGAAAGCACCGGATCTATTCGCGGACGAACTCAGCCACCACGCGACGGGAACGGGCAACCTCACTTGCTCGGAGCGGCCCACACATCCGGTGAGCGCACTCCCGGCCGCGCTTCGCCGCCGGGAATGACAATTTTTCCGCGCCATTGTGCGAGCGTCGTCGTCACGAGGGAAAACGGCACCTCGCCGGTGCGCGTCCACGCATCCGTCTTCGGATCGTAGGCGAGCACGTCGCGCGGAAAGCCTTTGTGCGCGGTCGGCGCCAACGCCGCTTGCACGCCATCATCGCCGCCGATCACGAGCAGTTTTCCGCCAACTTGCGCAGCTGGTGATGGTGCCGCCACTGCGACGCGCGGCAGATCGGCGATGCGCTTCCAGCCTTTGGCGGGCGTATAGCGATAGGCGTCGCGCAGCCACTCGCGCGCGGGCTTGCCATCGGCACCGGCCACGAGCCGTGCGCCGCTGAACAGAAAAAAATCTCCGCCGCTCGCGCCCGCTGTCGCCAGCATCCGTTCCGGTCCCGGCCACGTCGGTAACTCGCGCCAGCCCGCCTTCACGTTATCGAGATCGAGCGCGAAGAAAACATGCTGAGCCTGCGTCGCGTCGGGCCGATCGAGTCCACCGGCGACAAAGACCGTTCGCTCGGCGCGCGCTCCCGCGCACATCGCCAGCGGTTTCGGCAGCGCGGGCCATGCCGTGAAACTCATCACGCGGCCGTCCCAGCGCGCGAGCCACACTTCGGAAAAATTCCGCTTCGCGTCGCCGCCTCCGATGAACAACACGCCTTCGTCGAGTTGCACTGAAGCGCCATAGCCACCCGCCGCCGGCAGCTTGCCGGCCTCAAGCCATGCGCCTGCCCTGAGCTCTGTCGAAGCGGTCCCCTCCGGTTTGAGCACGAACACGCGGTCATACCAAATCTTCGTGCCACCCTCCCACGGTTTCTTGTCGGGAAAGTTCGCGCCGCCCGCGACGATGAGCGCGTCGCCACTCGCACCGGCGTAGCTCCCGGCGAAGCCCTCGCGATCCGGAATCGCGGGAAGCTGTTTCCAGCCGGCTGCGGCGTGTGCGGCTCCGACCACCAACCCGACGACACCCGCGATTTTCATGCCTGAAATCATCGCGCCGTCACGCCGCCCGTTTCGACGCGAATTCGAAAAAGCCCTGCGCTTCAAGTGCCGCACGCAACGCCGATTCCTCCGCGGCACCGAGCGCCCGCATGGGCAGCCGCACCGGCCCGCAATCGATCCCGATCAGTTTCATGATCACCTTGCCCGCGGGTTGTCCGCCAAAGCGCACCATAATGTCGATCATCGCGCACGCGCGCGCCTGTTCGCGTTCCGCGGTCGGGTGGTCAGCCGCGGCGTGCGCGCGCATCATGCGGTGATAGACGGGCGCCGCATAATTGTAGGTGCTGCCGACCGCGCCCGTCGCTCCGGCCGCAAGCGCCGTCAGCAGCAGTTCATCGCGGCCAAACATCACTTGATATTCGCTGCCGCCGATCGCGTGCGTCGCGCGGAAGTCGTCGAGATCATCATGGGTAAACTTGATCCCCGCGAGCGTCGGGATCTTCGCCCGCGCCTCAGCCAGAAACGCCGACGTCGGGATCGTCACGTTCGTCATCGACGGAATGTGATAGTAGAAAAACGGAAGCTTCGGTGCCGCCGCGGCGACCTGCGCGCACCACGCGACGAGTTCGCTCACTCCCGTCGGTTTGAAAAAACTCGGCGCCACCGCCGCAATCGCGTCCGCCCCGACATCCTGCGCGTGGCGCGCCAGCGCGCGACTGTCACCCACGCTGAGGTGGCCGACGTGTGCGATGACTTTCAGTCCCGCCGGTCGCGCCGCCACCCACGCTTCGGTAACGCGCTCCCGCTCGTCGTTCGTCATCGACGAACCTTCTCCCGTGGTGCCGCACACAAAGGCCGCGATGACCCCGTTGGCCACGAGCGCCCGCGCTTGCACCGGCACGACATCAAGCGCCAGTTCGCCATCAGCGCGAAAGGGGGTGAACGGTGCAGCCACGAGTCCAGGAAGCGGAAATTTCATGCGTGAACTTTGCACCGTGGGTAAATTCGCCGTCACCCGCAAGGCCGGTGCGGTGGTGTGATCGCCACACCACGCCGGCCGGCGCTGGAGCCATCCATGTTATCCGTCTCGGTTCGCGCCTCCCCGGGATCGCGGCCGGGATGCGCAGGCTTTGGGCAAGGGCACTCACAACGATCCACGCTTCGCGCGCAGATCGGGCTTGAGCCGCCCAGTATGCGCCACCAAACGTCTGCGCCGTGGATTCGCCCCGGTCCGATGAAAGTTCTCTCACCGCACTCGATGCGCCGCGGTGGTTCGCCGAACAAGTGCAACCGCACGATGCCCAGCTCCGCGGCTACCTGCGGGGCTCCTTTCCCTCGGTGCGCGATGTGGACGATCTCGTGCAGGATTCGTATCTGCGCCTCTGGCGCGTGCGGGCCGCCGGGCCGATTCGTTCGGCGCGCGCGTTGCTCTTTACCGTCGCTCGCCGCCTGGCCGTGGACGCAACGCGCCGCCAACGTGCGTCTCCGTTCACCAAGGTGGATGATCTGGAGCGGCTCCAAGTTGCGGATGAGGTCCCCGATGTCGCCGAGAACGTGGGCCGCCAGGAGCGGGTCCGTCTGCTTGGCCGGGCGATCGGCAGCCTCCCGGAGCGTTGCCGCGAGGTGTTTGTGCTCCACAAGATTCACGGGCTTTCCCGACGCGAGACGGCGGAGCGGCTCAAGCTCGCGGAGAAAACCGTCGAGACACAGACGGCGCGGGCAATGCTCCGTTGCGGTGAATTTCTGAAACAGCATGGCGTCCGCGGATATTTCGACGATGAAGCCGCCTGAGCCCACACCTGACCGCGAGATGAGGCGCGCTTTGCATTGGATGCGCCGCAGCGGAGCCGAGTCCGAGTTGCTGGCCGAGGTCGCACGCGAAGTGGGCCGGCAACGGCGCCGGCGCTGGGCGGGCGCGGGAGGCGGCGTGATTGCGTTGGGCTTGCTCGCGGGGTTGTGGCTCCGGCCCGGTGCGATTTTCCCAGGGGTGGCCGTCGCTCCCACCGCCACCGCCTTTGTCTCCGAGCCGCGCCGCGAGCAGTTGCCCGACGGCTCGATCGTCGAACTGCGCCCCGGTGCGCAGATCACGCACGTCTTCGACGCGGAGCGGCGGCACGTGACCCTACTGCGGGGCGAGGCGCATTTCGAAGTGACGAAAGATCCCGCGCGCCCGTTCGTGGTGCGGGCGCGCGACGTCGACGTGCGTGCCGTGGGCACGGCCTTCGCGGTCGACCTCGGCGAAAAAGCCGTCGAGGTGGTGGTCACGCACGGCCGGGTCGCCGTCGAACCCGCGGCGGCCCAGATCGCGTTCGTCGATGCCGGCCAGCGCGCGCGCGCGCCCGCCGGCGGAGCTCCATCCGAGGTGAGCACGCTGTCGGCCGCCGAGGCGGCGACGCGGCTCGCGTGGCGCGTGCCGCAGCTCGAGTTCTCCCGCACGCCGCTAGCCGAGGCGCTCGCACTCATCAACGCCCGTGGTGCCGCGAGCGGACAGCCGCGCATCGAGATCGGGCACGACGATCCGGCCTGGCGGGAAATCCAGCTCAGCGGGATTCTCGCCGCCGACAACACCGGCGGTTTTTTGCTCCTTTTGGAGACGAATTTCGGCATCCGTTCCGATCGCTCCGGCCCGACGATCAAGCTGCACCCCGCGCGGTAGCCTCCGCGCGGGTTCGCCGGCGTGCGCCGCAACAAATCGCGCGGTCCGGAAAAATAGTTGTAGGGCATGTGAGCGGGTCGTGCGTCTTCCTTACCGTGCCCCGACCGCCCCCAACTCCCGATCTGCGGAAATACGCGCGGCGCGTTTTGTGGTGCGGAGCACTCGCCGTTTTCGCGCTCTGCGCCCGCGCCGCCGAGGCGGCGAAGCGCGCCTTCAACATCCCCGCTGGCAGCGCGGAGATCGCGCTCCGGCAATTCGCGCAACAATCCGGCTTGCAGGTCATCTTCGACAGCCGCATCGCCGAAGGCGTCCGCGTCAACGCCGTAAGCGGTGAGTTCGTTCCGCTCGACGCCGCCCACCGCCTGCTCGCCGGCACCGTGCTTCGCGCGCGCCGCGATGAACGCAGCGGCATCGTCAGCATCGAGCGCGTGCTCCCGCCGACCGCACAAAAAAAAACGATGTCCGTCGATGAATCACCGGCGACAGCCGATCCCGCTTTACCTGCATCCATTCAGAAAACCGAACCCATGAACAAACCCCGTGCCTCCGTCCTCGGCCGCGCCACCGCCTGGCTCGTCCTCCTCGCCGCTCCGGCCTCCGCCCAGACGGTGCCGTCCACCACCCCGCCGGTTGACGAGGCCGTCGTCCTCAGCCCGTTCACCGTGCAGAGCGACAAAGACACCGGCTACCAGGCCACCAACACGCTGGCCGGCACCCGCCTCAACACTCCGATCAAGGATCTGGGCGCCTCCATCTCCGTTTATAATAAAAATTTCCTCGACGACATCGGCGCCACGAGTGCCAACGACCTGCTCATCTATGCCACGGGCATGGAGGCGGCCGGACCGGGCGGCAATTTTTCCAACGCCGCCGGCGCCAGCATCACGGAACCCAACGTCGTCGGTGATGGCATTCGCAACAATCCCCAGGGCGGCTCGCGCGCGCGCGGCCTGACCTCGCCCACCTACACGCGCGGATATTTTATCTCCGACGTTGCGATCGACGGCTACAACACCAACGCCGTCACAGTCAACCGCGGGCCCAACGCCATCCTCTTCGGCGTCGCCAACGCCGCCGGCGTCGTCGACACCACGCTCCTCCGCGCCGACCTCCGCCGCGATCTGAACAAGGTCGAATTCCGCTATGGGAATAACGACAGCATGCGCAGCGCCCTGGACTTCAACCGCGTGCTGATCCCCAAGAAACTCGCCGCCCGCCTCGCGCTGCTGGACGATCAGGAGCGCTACAATCAGCGCCCTTCCTTCGACAATAAGCGACGCATCTACGGCACGATCACCTTCGAGCCCACCCGCACCACCGCGTTGCGAGCCAACTTCGAATCGGGCAGGACGCGGGCCAACCGGCCTTTTTCGGTCCTGCACTTCAATAGTTTTCAAACGTGGCTGGATCAGGGCCGCCAACCCTTCGACTGGACCTTCTACGACGATCCCGCCCGCAATCCGAATGCTGCGACGCAGAATGCCGGCGGCACCATCCCCGGTTCTTTCCCCCTGACTCCCTTCCGCAGTTTCGCTTTGGATAACGCCCAAACCTTCAACACCCTTGTCTGGCCATTGGCGGATACGAGCAGCCGCGGAGGCGCCCTCGGCCTCGGCTATCGCGCCACACCCAGCGCCAGCAATAACACCGGAGCCGGTGCCCTTGCGATCAACACGGTGCGCAGCCAGGTCTTCGATCCCGTCTTCAATCGCGACGGCGTCGGCGACTCCCTGAATTGGCTGGAGACTCGCAATATCGGCGAACTGCCTGCGCTCTACTACGCGACGGCGCAATTTCCCGCCGGCCGCATCCCCGCCGGGCGGAAGACCCAGGGGTTTACCAATTTCGACAACTTCGACTGGCGCAACCAGCAGATCGACGAGACCGGCCGCCAGAACGATACCTTTCAC
Source organism: Opitutaceae bacterium (assembly GCA_025352845.1). GTDB lineage: Bacteria > Verrucomicrobiota > Verrucomicrobiia > Opitutales > Opitutaceae > ER46. Next base: position 16,897 of record JANXSC010000042.1, on the reverse strand, counting down.
ACCATCAACCTTACGCTCGAACAACGTTTCTGGCGCGACCGGATCGGGGTCGAGGCCGCCTTTTTCAGGGAGCGGTTGGAGCGGCAGAACCGGAACAACTACGTCTCGACCCAGGGTAATGCCAACCACATCCGCATCGATGCGAACGTGACCCTCCCGGACGGCCGGCCCAACCCGAATCTCGGCCGCCCCTTCGTCGATTCCGCCCAAACCATCTTTAACCAGAACCTGATCGAGCGTGAGTCGATGCGAGCCACCGCCTACGTCCGCTACGATTTCCGGGACTTGTCCAAAAAGTGGGGCCGATGGCTCGGCAGTCACAGTCTCACGCTCCTCGGCGAGCGGGCGCAGCGGGACTCGCTGTCCACCCAGAGCCAGTTCAAATACTTCGGCAAATACGACGATTTCGACAGCCTCAACCTCTACGGCTTCAACCGCTATGCGAAGATCATCGCCTACGTCGGCCCGTCGGTGATCGGCAAGACGGGGCCCGTGCAACTCACGGCCATCCAATCCCCCCAGTTGGTCGAAGGCACGGTCGCCAACGCCACCTTCTTCGAGGCCGCCGCCGGCGATCCAGCGCAGGCCAAAGTGGTCACCATCCCCTACACGCTCAAGCAGGCACTGCGCGGCGGAAACTACAACCGCGACGTGATCAAGTCCCAAGCTTTCAACTTCATGGACTACTGGTTGGACGATCACCTGATCACCAACTTCGGCATGCGCAAGGATCAGGACTATTTCCAACAGACCGCCTACGTGACCGGCACCAGCCAGGAAGCCATCGACAATATCTTCAAAATTCGGCGCAGCCTCGGCGAGTTCGCCCTTCCGAATTATCCCGCCTTTGTCGCCGGCAAGACGGTGAAAACGTATTCCGGCGTCCTGCGTTGGCCGCAAAAACTGCTGCGTCTGCCCGCCGGGATGGATGCCAGCCTTTTCAGCAATGTGTCCGAAAACTTCACCCCCAACGGATCGCAAACGGATGCCTACGGCACGATCCTTCCTTCGCCCCAAGGCAAGACGCGCGAGCTGGGCGTGAACCTCTCGTTCTACGACAATCGGTTCAGCCTCCGCCTCAATCACTATGAGACCAAGATCAAGGATTCGGGCATCGGGCGGATCGGCGCCCTCAGCGCCATCATCAACAACGCCGTGTTGCAAACCGCCGGGGCCTGGGCGTCGGAACTCAACCGCAATCCCCACGCGTCGCGCTTGGCCGACATCGATCTCCTCCTCAGTGCCTTTCCGACCAACTTCAAGGAGCTGATCAAATTCCAATACACCGGCAGCGTCGCCACGCAGAACTTCGCCCTCGCGACCGTGCAGTTGCCGAGCTATAGTGACACTGCGGATCTCGTGGCCAAGGGCACCGAGGTGGACATCACCTTCAATCCCACGCGGAATTGGCGGATTATCCTGAACGTCACGAAGAACGAGACAGTGCAGACCAGCATCGCCCCCATCACCCGCGAACTCCGCGCCCGGCTGGACCCCGTCTTCAAGACCTTGGCCAACCGGCCGCGTTTGGGTTCATCCACGGGCTACACTTATCCGGTCGATTCCACGGGCAAGGCCACGTCGTTGGACGCCGGGGCGGGCGAGGGCACCTTGGGCGCCTATGTCTTCAGCGACGTCGACGTGCCTCTCGCCACGACGCTCGCGGCCGAAGGCGTGAGCAGCCCGGAAATCCGAAAGTATCGCGCCAACCTCGTCACGAATTACAATTTCGATCGCGAAAGCCGCCTCAAGGGCTTCGGCGTCGGCACCGGCATCCGCTGGCAGGACAAGGTCGGGATCGGCTATCCCACGAGCTATACGCCGGCGGGCAGCGTCTTCATCGATCGCAACAAGCCCTACTATGGTCCCGCCGAGACGAACGTCGATGTCTTCGCCAGCTACACGCGCAAAGTTTACCGCAACAAGATCGACTGGAAGATCCAGCTCAACGTCCGCAACGTCATCGGTCAGGGCGATCTCATCCCGATCACCACCCAGCCCGACGGCTCGCCCGCCGCCGTGCGGCTGGCGCCGGAGCGCCGCTGGTATCTGACGAACACGTTTAGTTTCTAAACGGGCTGCAGGATCTGAAATGAAATGCAGCGCGTGGATCGCATTCAATTCATGCAGTCGAACCCAGCCTAAACAGGGAAAATGACTCCACCGGACCCACGGCCTTGGCTTGCCGCAGCGAGCTGGATAAAGAAACCTCCCCACACTCGTTCAACATGCCTTGCTCTTCTTCCACGATTTTGGTCTGGGGCAGATCCCTTTTGGGCCTGCTTGCGCCGTGCATCGCCGCGCTCGCCGGCCCGCTCACCCTGCGCGAGGACACGGCGGCGCAGACGCTCGTGGTGTATCGTGCCGGCGAAACAAAGCCCATCCTCACGCAAAACGCGGGCGCGGATTTTCGTCCCTACCTTCACCCGATCGTTTCCCCCGACGGCAAAAGCGTGCTCACGGAGTTCAGCCCCGAACATCACAAGCACCAGACCGGACTTTACTGGGGATTCGCCGAGGTAAACGGCCGCAGTTATTTTCACAATCCGGGTCAGGGTTTCTGGCGGCGCGTTTCGAGCGAGCCGGTCATCGCCAGCGGCAGTGAGGTGAAGTGGTCCACGGTCTATCATCTGCTCGATGCCGCCGGCCAGCCGGTGATGGCGGAGACGCAGACGTGGACGATGCGCGATTCCGGCGAGCGCTACCTGCTCGACCTCGAATGGAAAGGCGAGGCGCTCGTCGATATTACGATCCCGAAGCAGGACTACGGCGGGCTCTTTCTCCGCATGCCGTGGCGCGCCGGCATGGAAGGCTCGGTCATCAACAGCAATCGCCAGAGCAACGATCGCGCGACCACGCAGCGCGCCCTCTGGGTCGATGTCGGCCTCAAGCTCGACGGCCGCTCCGACTTGGCGCATATCGCGATTTTCGATCACCCGAAAAACGCCGGCTATCCCCAGCCGTGGCGCGTGGACCGCCAACTCGGCGTCGGCCCGAGCCGCGCCATCCTCGGCGACTGGTCCATCGCGAAAGGAAAATCCGAAACCGTCCGCCACCAATTCGTCGTTTACTCCGGCACGCTCGATGACGTCGCCCTGACTGAATCGTGGAAGGCCTACACGGGCGAAACGTCTGACGGCGTGCTCTGGGGTCTCGCCAAAGCCGAGGGCAAGAAGGCGGTGTTTCTCACCGGCGAACAGGCCGCCGCAAAAATGACCGTGCCCGCGGGCTTCGAGGCGAAACTCGCCGCCGCCGAACCCATGATCACACAACCCATGGCGTTTTGCTGGGACGATCGAGGGCGCCTCTGGGTCGCCGAAAACCGCGACTTCGAAAACCGCAGGGCCGGCTTCGCCAACTCGGGTGACAGCCGCATCGTCATTCTCGAAGATACTGACGGCGACGGGAAATTCGACACGCGCAAAGTCTTCCTCGAGGGCATTCCGTTTCCCGCCGCGATCGCTGTCGGCTTCGACGGGCTGTGGCTCGGTGCACCGCCGAATCTCCTCTTTGTCCCCGACCGCAACCACGACGACAAGGCCGATTCCGCCATCGAGATTCGCCTCACCGGCTGGGGCATCCAGGACCGCCACGAGACGCTCAATAGCCTCAACTGGGGGCCCGACGGCTGGCTGTATGGCTGCCAGGGTTACGCCACCCGCTCGCTTGTCGGCAAACCGGCCGACGGTGGAAAACTCTTCAAGAAAGGCGATCCGTTTCCCGAAAACATGCCAGTGAAGGACGGCCAATACCTGGACGGCGGCGTGTGGCGCTATCACCCGGTGAAGGATCGTTTCGAGATCGTCGCGCACGGTTTCAGCAATCCGTGGGGTCTCGATTTCGACGACCACGGCCAGATGTTCATCACCGCCTGCGTCATCCCTCATCTCTGGCACGTAATCCCCGGTGGCATTTATCACCGGCAGGGCGGCAAGCACATCAACCCCTATGTCTACGACGACATCAAGACCATCGCCGATCACCGCCACCGCTCCGCGCACGGCGGCGCGCGCGTATATCTCGCCGACGAATTTCCCGCGCAGTATCGCGACCGCCTTTTCATGGCCAATCTCCACGAGCACGCCGTGCTCACAGATATTTTGGAGCCGAAGGGCTCGGGTTTCGTCGGCCATCACGGCGACGACACCCTGCTCGCCAACGATACCGCGTGGGTCGGCTTCAGTGTCGAGATTGGACCCGACGGCGCCGTCTATGTGCTCGACTGGCACGACTCCGATATCTGCGGCAACTCCGTCGATCAAAAGGAAACCGGCCGCATCTACCGGCTCGCGCCCACGGGCCTCGCGAGAAAAACGGGCCTCAACCTCACCGCCCAATCCGACCTCGAGCTCGTCGAGCTGCTCCAAAACCGTAACGACTGGTATGGCCGCCGCGCCCGCGTGATTCTCCAGCAACGCGCGGCCGAAAGCCGGCTCGATGCCCGCGTGCCCGCGCGCCTCTGGGAAATGTTCGCCCAGTCGCAGACGTCGGCCCAAAAACTCCGGGCACTCTGGGCTCTGCACGTCACCAAAAATCTCCCCGCCGCCCGGCTGCTCCCGCTTCTCGACGATCACGCCGAGCCCTACATCCGCGCGTGGGCGATTCAGCTCCTCGGCGAAGATCTCAATGCCGATGCCGCCGTGCTCAAAAAATTCGCGGCGATGGCCCGCGCCGACACGTCGCCCGTCGTCCGGCTCTACCTCGCCGCTGCGCTCCAGCGCATGCCGCTCGCCGAGCGCTGGCCGATTGCCCAGGGTCTCGTCGCCCATGGCGAGGACACCGCGGATCACAATCTGCCCAAACTAATTTGGTTCGGCATCGAATCCCTTGTCCCCGCCGACACCGCGCGCTCGCTCGACCTCGCCGCGAGAAGCGAGATTCCTCTCGTCGCCCAGTGGATCGCGCGGCGCGCCGTCGCTGCCAAAAAATTTGAGGCGGTCGCCACCGCGCTCACGGATGCGTCTGCGCCCACCGCGCGTCTCGCGCTCCTGCAAGGGCTCCGCGACGGCCTCACTTCCCTCGGCCGCCGTGAAACCGCGCCGCCGAGTAATTGGGACGCAGCCGTGGCCGCCCTCAACCGCACCGGCGATGCGACCCTGCGCGACATTCTCACGCAGGTGAGCCAGCTCTTCGGCGACGCGAAGGCCTCCGCCGCACAGCTCGCGTTGCTTCAGGATCGCGCCGCCCCACTCGAGCGTCGTCGTGACGTGCTGCGCGATTTCGCCCGGGATTCCTACATCGCGGCCGTCCCAGCCACGCTGGCGCTGCTCGACGAAGAGCCGCTGCGCCGCGAGGCGATCCGCGCGCTCGCCGCGTTTGATGATGCGCGCATCGCCCCGGCGCTCATCTCCCGCTACGAAAAATTTCCGGTCGCGGACCAAGCCGAGGCCGTGCTCACACTCTCTTCGCGTCGGACCACCGCGCAGCCGCTCCTCGCCGCGCTCCGGAGCGGCACGATTCCGAAGCGCGATGTTACCGCCTTCGCCGCGCGCCAGCTCCAGCGCGTGCTCGGCCCGGCCTTCGTTGATTTCTGGGGACCGGTCGCCCAACCCGCCGAGGACAAGCAGGCCGACATGGCGAAATTCAAACGCCTCCTCACCGACGAGACGCTGGCCCGCGCCAATCTCGCCAACGGTCGCGCCGTCTTCGAACGCACCTGCACCGCGTGCCACACGCTCTACGGCAAAGGCGGCAACGTCGGCCCCGATCTCACCGGCTCCAATCGCGGCAACCTCGACTACATCCTCACCGAGATCATCAACCCCAGCGAGGTGATGGCGGAGAACTACCAGCTCGTCACGGTCACCACCCGCGACGGCCGCACGCTCGCCGGCAACGTCGCCGCCGAAGACGCGCAGCAGCTCACGCTGCGCATGGTCGGCCAAGACACCGTGATTGCAAAATCCGAAATCCTCTCCCGCGAGAAATCCCCGATTTCCATGATGCCAGAGGGCTTGCTCAAAACGCTCGCGACCGACGAAATCCGCGACCTCATCGCCTACCTGCGGACGACGGCGCAAGTTCCCCTGCCTACGCCCTAGCCTTACGCGGCATTGCCCCTCGCGTTCGCCGACTGAGGTCTTTGCAGCCTGTCGTCGCCATCGTAGCGCTTCGGACGAGCGGAAAAAAGAAACCAAAAGCCCGCGCAAACGGCGTTACGTCTCTGAGTCTCGCCAAACATGCCATCGAGTCCGCGCGTTACAGCCCGAAAATTTCCCGCAGCTTGCGCTTGATCGCGGCCTGCCGGGCCGGCGAGACGCGGTCGCGGGTCGTCAGGATGTCCTCGCGCGCAAATTCGATCACGAGGTGGCAGCGGCATACGGTCTTCTGCTCGAAGCCGTCGGCTCCATCGAGAAAGACTTCGTGAGAACGGACCGGCCGATCCGGCGGGCGGAGGGTGCTACACACCAGCCCCTTGAGGTTCTTAAAGCCGCGTTGCCCGCGAGTTGATCCGGCGAGAGCAGCACGAGATAATGCGGATTGGAGACCGTGGGATACGGCACCAGCACGGTGTCTCATTGCCGCAGTGTGCTCACAAACGGCGAGGGGCGAGGCTCCGGGCCACGGCAGCGCTGATCGCGTTGTCGAGCGCGAGGTCCGCCGCCGTAAGCTCAAATTTGAACGGCTTTCTCGTGCGGGAGGACGCTTTCTTGGCTGCCGGGCGGCGTAGAGCAGACTTCGGATTGACGAGGTTGGCCATAAATGTGTCGAGAATTTGCCGCGACGCGCGCGAGTTTCAACCCCGGTGTTTGCGACGGCGACACGTGCCGTGTGTTTTGGGTAGTGGATCAGTTTCCCGCTCGCACCCGTAGGTCGGGGTTTACGCCCACGTGTCGGGCGTAAACTCCGACCCACAAATTCAAAACTGACCCACTACCTGTGCCCAAAACTTGACGCCAAACCCGGCCGACGGCACGACTGAGTGATCCCTACCCCATGAATGCTGGCCTCTGCCCCGCCCTCGCGTTCCTTTGCCTCGTCACGGCGCTGCCCGCGCAATCTGTTCCTGCTTCGACGCCGCCGGCAGCCACCACCGCCACGAAGGAAGAAGCCGTCGTCCTCTCGCCCTTTGAGGTGAATTCCGGTAACGACAAGGGCTACGCCGCCTCGTCCGCGCTCGCCGGCACGCGCACCAACGAGAAACTCGCCAACCTCCCGAACTCGATCTCGGTGATGACGCAAGAATTTTTGCAAGACATGGCGTTCAACAATTATTTCGACGCCGTCGGCTTCGCCTCGAACGCCGAGAATATCGCCAACGACCTCGGCACCGTCGGCGCGGTCGTCGGCCAGCGCTCCGGCAATCAGGTCAACATCCGCGGCCTCGCGACCGTGCGCCAGCTCCGCGACGGGTTCCCGTGGTATCTCGTCGCCGATGTCTACAACACCGAGCGCATCGAGTTCAGCCGGAGCCCCGGCGGACTCGCCTACGGCGATGTCGACGCTGGCGGCATCATCAACATCGCGAGCAAGCGCGCGGCGTTCCAAAAACGCGGCAGCGCGCAGGTGCGCTACGACAACTTCGGCACACAGCGCTATTCGATCGACTACAACCACCCGCTCGTGCCCGGCCGCCTCGGTGCACGCTTCAACGCGATCAAGTCCGAGGTCGAGATGTTCAAGCAGCGCATGGGCCGCGACCTCGAGGGCTACGTTGGCGCGTTGCGTTGGTAGCCGTTCAAGAATCACCGCACCCAAACGACTTCGCCAACTACTCGATCAACGAGACCGACTACACGCGTTTCTTCCCGCTGCTCGGCCGCTTCCTCGCCGAGGCCCACGCCACCGCGAAATCCCGCGGCCTCGATCCCGACGGCGCGATCGCGCTCACGCGCCAATACCTCGAGGATCAGGACGGTGCGACCGCCGCGACCCGGCGCGCCACCGCGAGCCTCACCACGCGCTACAGTTTCGCCGAAGGCGGGCTGAAAGGTTTCACCGCCGGTGTCTCCGCCCGCTATGCCCGCGGCAAACCCCGCGCCGGAGTAACCATCGCGGGCGTCAAGGTGCTCCCTGCCATTAACACCGACGACTACCTCCTCACGAATCCCTTCGTCGCCTACCGCCGCAAAGTCGGCCGCCTCAACTGGACGCTCCAGCTCAACGTCAACAACGTCTTCAACGTGAAATCCGATCAGGGCAACGGCTACACGTGGGTCCGCTACACCAAGCCGCGGCAATACGTGACGACGGCGACCGTGGCGTTTTGAAGGCGTGGTTGCAAAATGCCAATCTCGCTGAATTCGGTTTGAGTAGGTCAGTTCGCTTGCGAGCGCGGATTGGGCACGCGCAAGCGCGCTGGCCTACCCCAAACGCATTTTCCAATCATGCCCCTGATTGGGTTCAACCGGCGCTCGGGCACCGCAACACCGCGCTTGTCGCCAAGTCCTTCGCGTGCACGCTCGCGATGATGCGCGTGCGCCCCAGCGATTCCGTTTCCGCCGTTGCCGAGATGCAGGGGCTCGACGGCGCATTTTCGTTCGCCGAAAAACTCCTCCAGAAAATCTGGCTGCGCGGCGATTTTGATCGGGCTGCGGCGGTGACGACCGATGGCCGCGGCGTGCGCATCGTGCATCCGGGCAAATGGAATCTCCTCGGCGGCCCCGACTTCCTCAGCGCACGGCTGCGCCTCGGCGACGATGCCACGCGCGAACTTCTCGGCGATGTGGAGGTGCACCTGCGCGCGAACGACTGGAACGCCCACGGCCACGCCAGCGATCCGGCTTACGCGAACGTCGTGCTGCACGTCGTGCTCTTTCCGCCGGAAAAAAATCAGGCTACGCTCGGCGCGGGTGGCCGAGAAATTCCGGTGCTGGCGCTCTTGCCGCTGCTGCATCACGCGCTGGAGGAATTCGCGGCGGATGAGGCCGTGGAAAATCTCGCCGACCGGCCGCTGTCACGCGTGACCGAGGAACTCGGCCGGCTGCCCGCCCCCGAACTGGCCGTGCTCCTCGCGCGCCACGCGGAAACGCGCTGGCGGCAAAAGGTCCATTTCGCCCGCCTGCGCGTGCAACGCCTCGGCTGGGAAACGACGTGCCACCACACCGCGCTCGAAATCCTCGGCTACCGTTTCAACCGCGCGCCGCTGCTGCGGATCGCGGGCGAACATCCGCTCGCGCGATGGGCGACAGGGGCTGTCGATGCCGACGCCGTGTTCGTCGCGGAAGCAAAAGGTTGGAGCTTGCAGGGTGTGCGCCCAGCGAATCACCCGCGCACGCGGCTGCGGCAATACGCCGCGTGGGCCAAGGCGCGGCCCGACTGGCCGGCGCGCCTCCTCGCCCTCGCCGCCTCGCTGCCGATCATTGACGCCGCGACTACGAGCAAGGGCACGCGCGAGCTTCGTCGCGTTCACCAGTTTTCGAAACTCCGTGCGCGACTCGCCACGGAGATTTGCGGCGATGCCGTCGGCGGCACGCGACTCGACAATCTCGTCTGCGATGGATTGCTGCCACTGCTCGCCGCCCAGACGTCGCGCGACCACCGGGGATTGTGGCACCGCTGGTTCGCCGGTGATCTGCCGCCCTCGATCACCGGCGGTTTGCGTGTGCTCGGTTGTTTCGATGGTCGCGCTCATCCGGCGTGTCACGGCACCGCGCAGGGATTTCTTGGCTGGTTGATCGAAAACGAGGCCAGATAGCGGTCGCGTCGGCGAGTCCGCCGGGGCGGGGGGCTTGACAAGATTTTGGGCGACTAGCTACGTTAGCCGACTCAATTCAACTCACTTTTCAATAAGTGGGCCCTGCGGCCCGCTTTTTTTTTCCCATTTCACACGCCAAGCACCTATGAGCAGCGAAATTCTATCCGTCCTGGAATACATGGAGAAGGAAAAGGGCATTCCGCGTGCCGACATGATTGCCACGATCGCGAATGCGCTGAAGACGGCCGCGCAGAAAGGCGTTAACTCCGGCCAGGAGCTGAAGATCGACATCAACCCGAAGAACGGCCAGCTCCACGCGTGGGCCGTCATGAAGGTGGTCGATTCCGTCGGAAATCCCAAGACCGAGATTCACGTCGAGAAGGCGCAGGCGGTGAAGCCCGGCTCCGTCATCGGCGACATGATCGACAAGGAAATCGATCCCTCGACCCTCGGCCGCATCGCGGCGCAGACCGCCCGGCAGGCCGTGATGCAGCGGCTCCGGCAGTTCGAGAAGGACCGCATCTACGACGACTTTAAGGATCAGGTCGGCAACATCGTCACCGGCACCGTCCGCCGCCGCGAGCGCAACGACCTCTTCGTCGATCTCGGCAAGGCCGAGGCCATCATGCCCGGCAAGGAGCAGGTGCCCGGCGAGGAATACCAGCCCGGCGAGCGCATCCGCTGCCTGCTGATGGAAATCGAAAGCTCCCCGCGCGGTCCCGAGATCATTCTCAGCCGGGCGAGTCCCAAGTTTGTCCGCCGCCTCTTCGAACTCGAAGTCACCGAGGTCGCCGACGGCACGGTGAAGATCGAGGCCTTTGCCCGCGAGCCGGGCTACCGCACCAAGATCGCCGTCACAAGCACCGATCCCAAGGTCGATCCGGTCGGCGCCTGTGTCGGTGCGCGCGGTGCCCGTGTGAAGACCATCGTGCGCGAACTCGGTGGCGAGAAGATCGACATCGTCAAATACTACGCCGACCCCCGCGAGATGATCATCGAGGCGCTGAAGCCGGCGGTGCCGCGCGAAATCACGCTGGATGAGAAGAGCCACCGCATTTTACTCAAGGTCGCCACCGACGATCTCGCGGTCGCCATCGGGCGCAAGGGTCAGAACGCGCGGCTCACCTCCCGCCTGATCGGCTGGCGGCTGGACATTGAGGAATTCAAGGCCGTCGGGGCCGACCCCGAGGGCGACGCCAAACGCAAGCTCGTCGCCGCGCTCGGCATCGCCGAGGATCTGGCATTGCGCCTCGTCAAGGCCGGCTTCGTCTCACTCGAACTCTTCGAAGGCGTCGAGGCGGGCGATCTCGAGGGCGCCGGTTTTTCGGCGGAAGAAGCAGCCGACATCATCAATCGCGTCTCCGCGCGCGCCAAGTAACTCGTTTTCCATCGCGCCCACCACTGCATGAGCATCCGCATCCACGAACTCGCGAAAGAGCTCCAATTGGAAAACAAGGAGCTTATTACGCTCCTGAAGGAGCGTAGGATTGTCGCCGCGGATGTGAAGTCTCCCTCCAGCACCGTCGACAACATCAACGCCTCGGCGTTGCGCGACGAGTTCGCCCCAAAAATCAAAGCCGCGGCGCCGGCCGCGCCGGCGGTGACGACGCCCGCGCCCGTCGTCGAGTCGGGCCCGCCCAAGGTTCTGATCCCGTCCGGGGTTTTCGTGAAATCGAAGTCCGACATCGATCGCGAAAAGGAAGTCGCCGCCGCCGCCCGTGCCGCGGCGCTCAAGCCCGCCGCGTCCTCCCCCGCTCCGACTGCGCCGGTGGTTCAACGTCCCGTTTCCGCACCGCAGCCAGCCGTGTCGCCGCGCTACGTTTCCGCGCCGCCACCCATTGCTCGTCCGGCCACGACACCCTCGCGCCCCGTTTCAGCGCCGCCCACGACGGCACCAAGAGCCGCCACACCGTTCGGCGCTCCAGCGTCGGCGGCTTTCGTTCGCCCGCCGACCACACCGCCGGTCGTCGTCCCTCCCGCGGCCCCTATAGCCAAGACGCCCACGACTCCGCCAATGCCGCCGCGCGTATCCGTGCCCGCCGCCGTGATGGCCCCGCGGCCTCCCCCACTCCCTGGCACGACGCCCCCGATTCCCTCTCCAACGTCCGCGGCCCCGGCCGCCGCGCCGCAGTTCACGATGCAGGGCGACATCAAGGTGCTCCACCTGAAGCCGCCGATCATCGTGCGCGACTTCGCGATCGCGCTTGGCCTGAAGCCGTTCAAGCTCATCTCCGAACTCAACCAACTCGTCGGCTTTGCCGCGATGAACTCCAACATCGAGGAGTCCGTCGCGCAAAAGGTCGCGGACAAATACGGTTTTTTCCTCGAAATTAAACACCGCGGCGATGTCGCCGCGCAGCAGGCCGCCGCCAAGGAGAAGAAGGAGCAGAAACCCGCCGAGGACGAAGTGAAATTTTTGGTCACGCGTCCGCCCGTGGTCTGCATCCTCGGCCACGTCGATCACGGCAAGACCTCGCTGCTCGACGCCATCCGCAAGGCCAACGTCGCCGCCGGTGAGGCTGGCGGCATTACACAGCACATCGGCGCGTATCAAATCGAGTTCAACGGCCGCAAGATCACCTTCCTCGACACACCGGGCCACGCCGCCTTCACTAAGATGCGCGCGCGCGGCGCCAGTGTGACCGATGTCGCGATTCTCGTCGTCGCCGCCGACGACGGCTTCATGCCGCAGACCGACGAGGCGCTGAAGATCGCCCTCGCGGAAAAGGAAAACCATCCCGAGCGCTTCGCCCTCATCGTCGCCGTCAACAAGATGGATGTGAAGGGCGCCAATCTGGATCAGGTGAAAAACCAGATGCAGCAGCGCAACATCGCCCCCGAGGACTGGGGCGGCGAGACCATCACCGTGCCCGTGGCCGCGATCAAGGGCCAGGGCATCACCGAGCTGCTGGAAATGATTCTACTCCAGACCGACGTGCTCGAGCTCAAGGCCAACCCCAAGGCCGAGGCCAGCGGCGTCGTCATCGAATCCGAGATCGACTTTGGCCGTGGCCCGCTCGCGACCGTCATCGTCCAGCGCGGCACGCTCCGCGTCGGCGATGCGATGGTATCCGGCGCGAATTTTGCCAAGGTCCGCGCGATGTTCGACGATCAGGGCACCAATGTGAAGGAGGCGCCTCCGGGCACGCCGGTGCGCGTCATCGGTTGGACGGGCACGCCGGAGAGCGGCGCGACCTTCCGGGTGGTGAAGAATTCCCGCGAGGCCGAAAAAATCGCCGAGGAAGAACAGTTGCGCCTCAAGAAAGTCGCGACGACCGCCGCCGCCGTGCCGAAGGAAGTCTCGGTCGAGACCCTTTTCGCCAACATCGCCGCCACGCAGGCGAAGGTGCTCAAGGTCATTATCAAGACCGATGTCTTCGGTTCCTCCGAGGCCGTGCGCAACATCCTCGAGGGGATCAAGAGCACGAAGGTCTCGCTTGAGATCGTCTCGATCGAGGTCGGGCTCGTCACGAAGAACGATATCGCGATGGCCGCCTCCACCGGCGCCCTCGTCATCGGTTTCCACACCAAGCTCGAGACCGGCGTCACCCCGCTCGCCAAGCACCACGGCGTGCGCCTAGCGAGCTACGACATCATCTACGAGATGGGCGACAACGTCCGCGAGATGATGGCCGACCTCCTCGATCCCGATCTCAAGGAAACCAAGACCGGCGCCGCCGAAGTGCGCCAGGTGTTTCCGCTGGCCAAGGGCTTTGTGGCCGGCTGCCTCGTCACCGAGGGCAAAATCAACCGCAACGCCTCCGCCCGCCTCCGCCGCGGCAAGGAAATCGTGCACGAAGGCAAGATCAGCACGCTCAAGCGCTTCAAGGACGATGCCAATGAGGTCCGCGCCGGCTTGGAGTGCGGCATCAAGCTCGACGATTTCAACGGCTACCAACCCGGCGATCACATCGAGTGCTACGAAGTGCAGAAGGTGCGAGCTGCGCTCTGATTTTCGATTCTCGATTTTCGATTGGCTTCGGCCGCGATTGAGAAATCGAAAATCGAGAATCCCAAATCGAAAACCCCATGAGCAACCGCACCATCCGCGTCAACGAACTCATCCAGCGCGAGCTCAGCGCCATCCTCCGGAAATTTTACCAGACCGAGGCCGTGGCCATGACGATCGCCGAGGTGCGCGTCTCGCCGGATTTGCGCGATGCGCGCGTCTTCGTGGCGGTGATTGGCGATGAGGAGACCGAGGAGAAGAAGCTCAAATGGATTCGCTCCAAGGCCGCCGACATCCGCGCGGAACTCAGCCGGCGCATCGTGCTGAAATACCTCCCGAAATTCGAATATGTGCGCGACACCTCCGCCGTGCGCGGCTCGCGCATTCTCCAGATGATCGAGGAAACCGAGCGTCCTCCGGTCAGGAAGCAAGAGCCCTGAGCCGTCGTCGCCGTGGAAAAATATTATCCCGAGCTCTCCGCCGCCTTTGCCCGCCTGCTGGCGACGCTCGCCGGCCGCAAGCTCGCGGTGGTGGGCCACGCCCGGCCCGACGGCGATTGCATCGGCGCCCAGGTTGCGCTCGCGCGCGTGCTCGCCGCCCGCGGTTTCGACGTCATCTGCGTCAATACCGACCCGGTGCCACGCCGCCTGCTATTTCTTGTCGGCGCCATGAAATTTTTTCGCACGGACGACGTGCTGAACAATCCCGAGGATCGCGCCGCGATCTTCGTCGATTGCGCCGATCACGCCCGCGTCGGCGATCGCCTCAAGGCCCGCTACCCTGCCCCGGTCGCCGTCATCGACCATCATCTCTCGAATATCGGCTACGCCACAGCGAACCTCGTGGACAGCAACTCGGCCGCGACCTGCGAAATCCTCGCCGGCGTCTTCCTGGACAACGGGCTCCCCATCGACGCGCAGAGCGCGCAAAGCCTCTACACGGGAATCATGACCGACACCGGGCAGTTCCGGCACAACTCGACCTCGCGCCGCTGCTTCGTGCTCGCGGGCGAACTCCTCGCGCGCGGCGCCAATCCCACCGAGGCGGGCTATGAAGTTTTCGAACGCGAATCGGAGGGGAAGCTCCGCCTGCTCCAGCACTTTCTCGCCTCACTCCAGCGCGAATGCGGCGGCCGCGCGTGCCTCGGCACGCTGCCGCCCGGAATTTTTGAGATGACGGGCGCGAACTCCGAAGACACCGAAGGCCTCGTCGACTACGCACGCAGCATTGATGGCGTCGACATCGGCGCGCTGATTGAGGAGCGGCCCGACGGCACATTTAAGGGCAGCCTCCGTGCCAAGGATCCCGTTTTCCGCGTCGACTTGATCGCGGCGCAATTTGGCGGCGGCGGCCACGCGTGCGCAGCGGGCCTCAATGTGAAAACCAACCCGGAAAATTTCCGCGCGCGCTTCGTCGCCGCCATCGCCCGGAGCATCGCCACGGCCGACGCCGCCCGGAGAAAATAATCCGATGCTCCTTCAACCCCGGGAAATGGAGGGCATCCTCCTCGTCGACAAACCCACCGACCACACGTCGCACGACGTCGTCGCGCGCCTGCGCGGCAAGCTCAAGATGAAGCGCATCGGCCACGCCGGCACGCTCGACCCGATGGCGACCGGCCTGTTGATCATGCTTGTCGGCAAGGCCACGCGCGTCTCCCAATACCTCACCTGTCTCGACAAGGAATACGAGGGCACGATCGAACTCGGCAAGGTGACCGACACGCAGGACGCCGACGGCGAGATGATGAAGACGCGGCCCGTGCCGGCCCTCACCGAGGCGGAGCTGAAGGCCGCCATCCAGTCCTTCCACGGCGACCAATACCAGAAACCGCCCATGTATTCCGCGGTGAAGATCGACGGCGTGCCGCTCTACAAGAGCGCGCGCAAGGGCGAGGAGATCGAGCGCGAGGCGCGCTTCATCCGCGTGATGTCCTGGGAAATCACGCGCTTCGGCCTGCCGCGTTTCGATTTTCGGATGCGCGTCACCAAGGGCACCTACGTCCGCACCCTCGCCCACGATCTCGGGCAGAAACTCGGGTGCGGCGCGCATCTCGCCGCGCTCCGGCGCACGGCCACGGATAAATTCCGCGTCGAACAATCCCTCACGATCGATCAAATTAACGCGCTCACGCTCCCGGAAATCGAGAAACGCCTGATCGCGCCGCGCGACGCGGTGCCGAGCCTCGCGTTGTAAGCGGAAGATGACTTCGGGCTGCGCGGCCAAGGATCTGCGATGAATTTTCCCGCCCAAATCGACGGCTTGGAAAGCCTCGCGTTGCCCCCGCAGCCGCTGCACCTCGCGATCGGGATGTTCGACGGGATCCACCGCGGCCACCGGGCGGTGATCGACGCGGCCGTGCACGCCGCAAAGTCCGCCGGCGGCCTGAGCGGAGTGCTCACGTTCTGGCCGCACCCGAGCGCGCTGTTCCGGCCCGAACAACCGATCCGGCTGATCCAGCCGGCGGCCACGAAAGCGCGCATGCTGTGCGGGCTCGGCGTGGACGCCGTGATCACGCAGCCCTTCAACGCGGAACTGGCGGCGATCGAGGCGGAAGATTTCCTCCCGTGGCTTACGCGCGCGTTGCCACACTTGGCGGCGGTCTATGTCGGCGAGAATTTCCGCTTCGGGCGCGGCCGACGCGGCGATGTCGCGCTGCTGGCGGCGGCCGGACAGCGGCTCGGCGTGCGGGTGTTCAGCGCGCCGCGCGTGAATCTGGACGGCGAGCCGATCAGCAGCACGCGGATCCGCGCGCTGCTCGAGCACGGCGAGATCGAGTTGGCGAACACCCTGCTCGGATACGCTTATTTCGCCCACGGCTTCGTCTCGCCCGGCAAACGCCTCGGCCGCACGATCGGTTTTCCCACGCTCAACGTGCCGTGGTCGCCGGGCCTGCCCCCGCGGCTGGGCGTGTATGCCGTCCGGATCGCCGCTTCTCCGGCGACGGTGGATGGCTGGCGGCCGGGTGTCGCCAACTACGGCCTGCGCCCGACGGTGGAGAACGCGACCGAACCACGGTTGGAGGTGCACGTGCTCGGCCCGTGCGCGCTGGGTGAGGGCGATCACGTGAAGGTGGAGTGGCTGCGCTTCCTGCGGCCGGAAGAAAAATTCGCTGGCCTCGCCGAACTCCGCGCCCAAATCGCCCTCGATTGCACGGCGGCGGCGGAATTTTTCCGAGAGTGACGCGGCAAGATTTTTCCTTGCGCTGTAAGGGCGCGGTGGCGTTACTCGCCGACCTCAGATTTGGGGACCTTTAGCTCAGTTGGTTAGAGCGTTTCGTTGACATCGAAAAGGTCACTGGTTCGAGTCCA
>JANXSC010000039.1 GCA_025352845.1 Opitutaceae bacterium | reverse complement strand
AGGGAGGCCGTAGGCCGACCGGAGCGAGGGATCGACCTCCCCACTTCCGTCCGCCATAGCAACCAACCTCCCGGACTAATACTCGCCCTGGACCAAATCCGGCGTCCCCGTCAGGCCCGATCGTGATGTGCCTCACCGGGCCTTCGCGGTATTTCTGCTGCATCGCCTCGCTGCCCATATCCTTTATGTCCCCGCAAAACGCACGACATACCGGCCGGGCGCCGGATTGCC
The DNA here is from genome assembly GCA_025352845.1 of Opitutaceae bacterium. Classification (GTDB taxonomy): domain Bacteria; phylum Verrucomicrobiota; class Verrucomicrobiia; order Opitutales; family Opitutaceae; genus ER46. Next base: position 8,571 of record JANXSC010000039.1, on the reverse strand, counting down.
GGCGCGGATCGCTGCGCGCACGGCGTCCTCGTTGGCGAAGCCGCGGTAATCCCCGGCGTGCCACTTGATGACCATGTGAATGAGGGAGCTGATAATAAATACGACCACTGCGCTAAGCAGGATCGGCAATCAAAGGGAGGGCAGGGTATTCATGAGTGAAGCGATCAGCCGGACAACGCCGCACCGGCGTGCTGATGCTCTGCTCACACACCCGCCAACGAAAGCCGGAAATCGCGCGTCGATACCCACAACGATTCGACCCTAAATCGCCGCGAGTAATTTCTGCGTCTGCTCCTTGAACTGCCGCTGCCGCGCCTCGAATTCACGCGTGCGTTCCGCCATTGCCGCCACTTCGCGCTCCACCGCTTTCCGCTCCGCTGCGACCGCCGCCAGTTCGGTCCTGAGCTTGGTCTGGGCCTCCCGTGCCTCCGTCAACTCCCTCTCGGAATCACCCTGCTCGCGCGCCTGCTTCTGCAACGTCGCGCGCCACGTATAAATCTCTTTCATTTTCGCATCTACGTTGGCCGCCTGGCGGGCCTGCACCTCGGCCTCCGCTTCGATCTTTTCGCGCTCGGCGGCCAGCGTGGCCTTATCCGCCGCCAGACCTTTTTCCTGGGAGGCTACGGCTTCCTCCCGCCGCGCCAGATCCGCCGCTGCCTTTTCACGCGCCACCTGTTCTGCCGCGCGTTCCGTCCGCAGATCCTCTTCGCGTCGCGCCCTCTCCGCCTGCCATGCCTGTATCGTTTTCTCCAGTGCCGTCCGCACCTCCTCGATCTCTTGCTTCGCCTGCCGCATCGCTGCGTGCTCTGCTTCAAACTGCTTTCGCTCGGCCTCAAGTCGCTGGCGTGCCGCCTCCGTCCTCGCTACGGCGGCTTCACGCTCCGCCAGCTCCGTCCCGGTCTTCTCGTGCGTTGCCCGCACGATCACGCAGTCCAGATGAAATTCCTCCTCACGCCCGGCCAATTCCCCGACGTTCTTTTTGTGCTCGGCTGCCTGAAGTTCACGCTCGGCATTGAACCGCTCCGTTTCGGTCTGCTGCGCGCGGGCGAGTATTTCCAGCGCGGCGCGCTCCTGCGTGACCTCTTCCATCGCCTGTCCCACCTGCACTTGTTCCTCCTCTGCTGTGGTGCGGGCTTCCAATTCCCGCTCGGCCAGCGCACTCGACTGTTGCTGCAATTGGGACCGCTTCGCTTCCAGATCCCTTTTCTCCGCAGTCACCGCCGCCGCCTGCTGCTGCACCGCCTGCCGGTCCGCTTCAAAGGTTTGCTGTTCGGCCGCGAGCGCAGTTTTTTTCGGCGCCCACGCTTCCTCGCTTCGCGCCATCTCCTGTTCGCGCCGCGCCAGATCCGCCGCGACCTTTTGTTGTTCGGCGCCGATGCGTTCGTATTCCATTTCGCAGCGTTCGCTTTCCGCCTGCCATGTCAGCGTCGCCTTCCCCAGCGCTGCCCGTTCTCGCTCGATCGCCACCCTCGCTTGCCGGATCAGCGATTGCTCCGCTGCGATTCTTTCCTGGTCCACCGCGAGGTGTTTGCGCGCCGCCTCGGCCGCCGCGACCGCTCTTTCGCGCCGCACCAATTCCAAGTCTGCCTTGGCCCGCGCCTCCTGCACTGCGGTGCTCTCCTTTTCGAGCTTTGATTCTACCGGGTCCAGCCGGCGCATCTCACCTTCGCTCTCTTCGCCGGCTGCGTTCTGCCTCATCCGCGAGCCGTTCGCCGTATCGTGCGGCGTGTTAAACTCAGTTGCGAGCCGGTCACGCCCTTCCATGACCGGTGCAAATTCATTTGCCCCGCTTTCGCTGTTTCCCCGCATGTCCGGCAGCCGCATCGCGGGCGACGACCAGTCCTCGATAAAATTCCCCATCAGCTCCGTCCAGTCTTCCGCCCGCGTGCTGCACGGCGAACCGAGCTGCGCCTTCAGCTCGCCATGAATCCGCTCGACCATTGTGGCCAGATTCAGCGGCGGATGAAACAGGGCTTTCACGCCAAGTTGAATCGCGTGCGCGACATTCGGGAACTCCAGTTCCCCACACATCAGAAACATCGGCACGTCGCGCTGCCGCGCGCGGAGCGACTCGACGAATGGCAGCGGATCGCCCGCCACAGCGCGGTGATCGACGATTACTAACGAGAATGCTTCAGCCCGTAAAGCCGCCGCCAGCTCTGGTTCTGACGGCAGGTCGCGCCAGTGAAATCCCGTTTCCGCGACGACGGCGCATCGGGCAAGAGATTCGCTGGTGAACTTCCGGATGAGAAGGATGCGGGCGACCATGACGCAGGGCTATTGCTTTGCGCGCCACCACCGAGGCGATCTAAAGGGGGAACGTTGGGAAAATTCACAAGTTTGTCTGAACCGCTGGGGACTCAAAAAGATGACAGGGGGCGGACAAGCGGGATGGTCCAACGGGTTCAGGCCGTTCGGCATTCGAGAGCGCGCGATAGAACTCATCACCGACGGATCCTACCGCCGGCGGCAAGACCGACGCCCGATGGCTTATCATTCGAAGACCAAACATTCCACTTCGTCGCTGCTGAAAAACAATCATACCCCAAGGTCCCGGTGTCCTTGGTGCGGGCCAATTCCATACATCCGTTGACCCTGATCTTTCTGATCAACGCCTGTCTCATGATTAGCACGCTTCGTGGCCCAAAACCCTAGCCGCCTGCGGGGGAGTTTTTATTTCGCCGGCAGATGAGGAAGACTTCGTCAACCTCCGCCAGATCGATCAAGCCAGCGGCCATGATCAGCCGTCTTTGAAACAACATCCCGAGCGGAAAAAACAGCCAGTTATAGCAGCGGACCGCAATGGTGTGATGACGCGTGAGTCCCTTGACCGTGAGATCCAGCAGGCGCGGATTGTTGGATTGCATCCCAAAGATGGCGCTCTGTTCGACGGAGAGTCCATGCCGCGCGAGCAACGCCTGCAACACGCCGGGCTCGTAACGCCGCGCGTGCCCGACGTAGTCGTCGAAGGTGGTCCAGCGGGCGGGATGCAGCGGCACCGACAAGATCAATCGGCCGTCCGGCCGGAGCACGCGCGTTAGTTCGCCGAACACGCGCTCGTCGTCCTCTACGTGCTCGATCACGTCAAACGCGGCCACCAAGTCGAAGCTGCCCTCGCCAAACGGGAGGGCGGTGATTTCACCTGACCGGACGATTCCGCCGCGCGCCGCGAGTTGTTTTATCACCGGTGGGCTGATATCGACAAAATAAGTTCCGGCGACGGGTAGGCGGGGGCGCAGCCCGGGCCCGATTTCCAAGCGCTGCGGCGCCGCCGGCAACAGGGCGGAAATTACTGGCCACGTGTTGAAACGTTCCGGCCGCGTGAGGTAGGTCTTCGACCAGAAGGCATCGTAGAAATCGCTGTTTCGCGCCGCGAGAGTGCTGGGATTCATGTTGCCGCGCCGGTCAATCGGAGACGGACGAATGGTTATTGGACACTAGGAACGCGTTGTCGTCGCGGTTTATCGCCGGGATTGGGAACACGGCAACCTGACCCCTTTTTTCGCTTTAACCTGACCCCTTCGGCTTGGTCCGGTCGGCGGCGCGGCGTTGCGGGTTTCACGGTGAGCCGGAATTTTTAAGGCCGCGCGCGGTGATCATTTCCAGATCTTGAAATTGAAGCGCAGCTTTTTCTTTTGCAGCACGGTCCGCCAGTCGATGAACAGGACGGCGGCGATGAGGAGCAGACCGAGCACCATCAAGGAAATGCTCTTTAGGGAGAGCGCGCCGTGAAGAATGTCCGCGGCGTTGGTGATCGCGTAGTGGCCGCCGAACAGGATGAGCGCGTCGCTGACAAATTTTCCGACGAAGAAGGGCGGCAGGATCCTGAGGGTGCTGACGCGGGCGATTCCGGCGGCGAGGAAGAGCGCGGTCGTCGACAGCGGCAGCAGGGAATAAATCAGGACGAAGAGCCCGCAGCTCCACGTTTTCTGGCCGAGGCGTTTGCCGACGAAATGCAGCTCCTCCGCCTTGTGCCGCTTCATCACGCGGCTCGAAAACCTGGGGATGTAGAGCGCCAGCACGTAGCGGCCGAGCGTTGACCCCGGCACGCCGGCCGCCAGCACCAGCCACGGGTTCAGATCGAATTTCGACATCAGCAGTAGCATGGCCGTCCACGCCGGTGGCGAAAAAAACGGAATCACATCGATCACGAACGAGGCAACAAAAACGGCCACATACCACATCACGCACACAGTGTCATGCCGCCAAATCTGTCAAAAGCGAACCGACCGAGCCGGGCGCAAGGCGCGATGCTCGGCGCCTGGCACTGAGCAAGCAGAAAGCCAAGGCGCGACCCATTCCCGCTCGCCCCGCATTGCGGTGTCCCTCGTGGTGGATTCGTTCGAGTGGACTCGAAGCCGATAACGGCTCCTATGAGCCCCGTGGCTTCCCTTGCTTCCATCGCTCCTTCGTCCGCCGCGAACTGGGTGACATATCGCCGCTCGGCGATTCACGGGCGCGGCGTTTTTACGCGGCGCGCGATCCCCGACGGCGCGCGGATCCTCGAATACACGGGGGAACGCATCACGAAAGCGGAGGCCGGGCGACGCGAGACGCAGCGGCGGGAACGGCAAGCCCGGGGTGGAGACGATTCGGTCTACGTCTTTGTGCTCAACCGCCGTCACGATCTCGATGGACGGGACGGCGGGAGCGTGGCGCGTTTCATCAATCATTCGTGTGCGCCGAACTGCCGGCCGGAGGTGACCCGTGGCCGGATCTGGATCGTCGCCCGCCGCGACATCGCCGTCGGCGACGAGCTGACGTTTGACTACGGATTCCCTCTCGCCGAGTGGCGCCGGCACCCGTGCCGCTGCGGTGCGGCGCGTTGCGCTGGCTTCATCGTCGGAAATGCCCAGCGCTGGCGGCTGCGTCGCATCCCGCGGGTCGAGCGCCACCGCTACCGGCGCGGCACGCAAGTCGTGACTCCATCGGCTTAGACTGCTTCCACGGGTTCCCTCCGGGAAATCTTGTTCCAATCCGATGGCTCTTCGGTTTGGGTGCGTGCGTTCCGCCCTGCATCCCTCACAGTTCCCACCCTATGAGTGCTCCCGCGTCACCCGCCGCCCCGCTAGTTACCGCGCGTCGCGACCGGCTTTTTCATACCGACATGGCTGTCGCTTGCCTGATCACCGCGTTCGTCGGATTCGGGCCCACCTATTTTTTCAAGCCGGTCCATCTGTCGCCGCCGCTGCCCGCGCTGCTGCATGTGCACGGCTTAGTGTTCATGGCGTGGCTGGTGTTGCTGATTGTTCAAAGCGGATTGGTGCGGGCCGATCGGGTGGACGTGCACAAGCGCCTCGGGATTTTCGGGGCGATGCTCGCCGCGGTGGTCGTGATCCTTGGGCTCACGGTGGCCATCGATGGTGCCCGCCGCGGTGCGAACGCCGACGGCATGACACCGCTCGCGTTCATGATTTTTCCGTTCGGACAGACGCTGCTGTTTGCCGGCTTCGTCGGGGTGGGCTTGTGGAAACGCCGCCAGTCCGAACTCCATCGCCGCTTCATCCTTCTGGCGACGATCTGCCTGATGACGCCCGCAATCTCTCGCATCGTAGATAAACGGTCGGTCCTCGCCTCGTTTCTCACTTTGGGCTTCGTGGTGGTGGCCATGATCCACGACTGGAAATCCCGTCGCCGGGTGCATCCCATCTATATCTGGGGCGGGTTAATCCTGCTGGTGGCCGGTCCGCTCCGCGCCGCGATCGCGAACACGGCCGCCTGGCAGGCGTGCGCCCGTTTGCTTGTGGGCTAGCTCTTCCTCTCGGTCGCGGGTGAAACGCAGTCAGAGGCAAGACGTGACCCTTCGGCTCGGCCCTATCTCTCCAGTTCATACCGGCTACTCCGAGCCGCCGCCCGGCCGCCCGGCCGCCCGCGGCTTCACTGCTGCACGCTGCTCAAGGTGAAGATCAAAAAATTATCGAGTTCGCTGAGACTGTTGAACTGCCGTTTACCCCGGACCATTTTTTCCACGAGTCCGTCGACCGTCGACACCAGCTTCAGGTAATACGCCGCCTGCCGCGGCTGCGTGAGCGGCCCGCTTTCGTGCGCCGGCGCCCATACTGCGCGCTTCGCTTTGTAGCTTGCGGGATCGTCGCGAAAGTCCGCCAGCGCGCGACGGATCAGATCGTCCGTCTCACCCCGCGCGAGCCGATCACGCGCGATGAGCAACAAGGCCGCCGTGGTCCCGCGCACGCGGTCGTCATTCCATTTGATCTTCAATCCCATGCGGCCTTTGTCCCGCAGCCTGCGCCCAGCGTCAACTCGGCGGCCACCGCGTCCCCGCCCTCGGCCCTGCCTTGCCGACGCCGTGATGGGGAGGATGAGCGCTCCGCGGCCGAAAGGGACGCGCTTACTTCGCCGTCCAACTGAACATCCACTCGTTCCCGAAGCGATCGATGAGGCTGCCCCAATAGGCACCCCAAGGCATTTCTGTCGGCTCACACTCCACCTTGCCACCTTCCTTCAGCGCGGCAAACAGACGATCGGTCTCGGCGCGGCTGTCGGGCTCAAGGTTGAGGGTGACGTTGTTACCTTGGATTCGCTGGCCCATCGACGCGGGGGCGTCGTTGCCCATGATCACGTGGCCGCCGAGGATGGGCAGCGAGATGTTCATGATCTGCCTGGCCTGCTCGGGCGACCATGGCGACTGGCCGGGGCCGGTGGGAAAGTCGCCGAAGCGCACGATGGGACCGACGAACTCGGTTTGGAAAACCGACCGGTAGAAGTGGAAGGCGTCCTCGGCCTTGCCGGCGAAGTGGAAATAAGTGGAGACGCGAGCCATGACGGATGGGGCTGAGGTGGGAGGAGTGAGGAGTGGATTGGAGGGGACTCCTTCTCAACGAACAACGGCGCCGCGTCCGGACAACGGCGATGAGATTTTTCGCCTTCGGCTGCCGAAAGACGTGAGGCGGTTACGTCGCGAATCTTGAAAGTCGCGACCGAGCTGCGGGGCCTATCAAGAGTCAAGGGCCTGTTGCCCAAATCAGGTGCGAAAAATTGAACATCCTGGCGCGGCTGCGATCTGACGTCGCCATATGATGGGCACACACGAAGGGCAAAAGGACCTGTTCAGCTACGGGGTCGATCTCTCGCGCCGCGTGCGGGCCGACCATCCGCTGCGGCGGGTCGACGCGCTGATCGACTTCACTTTCGCGCGCGCCGCGGTGGCGCACACCTACGGGGACAACGGGAACGTCTCGGTGGACCCGGTGGTTTTGTTGAAGCTGATGTTCCTGCTCTTTCACGAGAATGTCCGCAGTGAGCGCGAGCTGGTGCGGCGGCGGCCGGAGCGCCTGGACTGGCTCTGGTTCCTCGGCTACGGCCTCGACGATGCGGCGCCCGACCACAGCGTCCTCTCCAAGGCGCGGGCGCGCTGGGGCGGAGAGCTGTTCGAGGAACTGTTCGTGCGCACGGTGCGGCAGTGTGTCGAGGCGGGTTTGGTGGACGGCGCCAAGTTGCACCTCGACGGGAGTCTGATCGACGCCGACGCCTCGCGGGACAGCGTGGTCAAGGCCGACCCCACGACCATTGCGCGGATCCGCGCCGCGTATGGCGCGCAGGAACGCAAGCTCGACGAAACCAAGCCACCCTCGGCACGCAGCGAGACGAACTTGAAATTGGTGAGCACGACCGATCCCGATGCGCCCTGCGTCTCGAAGGGCCCGCAGAGCGGCACGGCGCGCCCGCGTTACAAACACCACCGCATGGTGGACGATTGCTGCGGCGTCATCACCGCGGTGGCCACGACGCCCGGCGATGTCGCCGAGCCCGCCCAAGTTGCGCCGCTGTGCGCCCAGCACGAAAAAAACACGGGCCGCGAGGTGACGGCGTTCGTCGGCGATCGCGGTTACGGCACCGTCGAGACCTACTGCGATCTGATCGCGCAGGGTGTGCGCCCGCACATGACGCCGATGCAGGCGAGTGACCACAAAAGCGCGGGCCTCTTCACCAAGGAAGACTTCCGCTACGACGAGGCGGCCGACGTGTAGGTCTGCCCCGTCGGCCACCGGCTCGAACCGCGCCGCCAGCATCAGCGCCGCCAGATGACCGATTACGTGGCCGACAAAAACGTGTGCGCCCAATGCCTGCTTCGCGCCGAATGCACGCGCAGCAAAACCGGCCGCTCGGTCGCGCGGCACTGGCGGGAGGCGGACCTCGAAGTGGCGCTCGCCTTCGCCCGCCTGCCCGAAGCGCAGGCCGACCGCCGCCGTCGCCGGCATCTGATGGAAGGCAGCTTCGCCCACGCAGCGAATCACTATCACTGCAAACGCGCGCGCTGGCGCCGGCTCTGGCGGCAGCAGATCCAGGACTGGATCATCGCGGCCGTGCAAAACATCGCACGGCTCTGCGGCGGGCTCGGCTGCGGTGTGGTTGTCCAGATGCCCAAACGCCCCAAACAGGGTGCGGCGGCCGCCTCCCGGCGGTCGTTCGGGTCGTTGGCCGACTCATCCGGTGCGAGGGACACCCCGTTCGCGCCATCAGGACTTATTTCCGTCACGCGGCGCGCGGCGTAACGGATTTCTAATCACTGCGCACGGTCCGAGAAAAATCAGGCTTTGGGCAACAGGCCCT
>JANXSC010000006.1 GCA_025352845.1 Opitutaceae bacterium | reverse complement strand
CAGCGGCGGGCATCGTGCCTTCCAGCACCTGCTTCATCAGCACAATCCGCCCGCGCGGCGAATCCATCTCCTGCCCGAGTTCCTGATAGGTCGGACACGCCGCGAGGCAAAATCCGCAGTGCACACACGCCTGCACCGCGTGCGCCATGGGGTCGCCGAGCGGGCCGTATTCGGAGGATTTGATCGCGTGGAGCATGAAATTTAAGTCTTAGAAATTAATTCAGAAGCCACGAATCCAGAAACGGTCCGTCATCATTGGTCGATTCATGGCTTGCTGGCTTTTGAATTCATTCTCCGTCTATTCATCCAAACTAGGAAAACGATTCTCCGGATCGAGCGCCGCTTTCACCGTGCGCATGATTTCAAACCGCGGCTTCGGCCCGAGCCAAAGCGGCCCGTCGCCGCGCAGCGTCACGCCTGGCCAGCGACTGTGCGCCAGTCGCGCTCCGGCCGGAAGGGAAACGTAGCCGACGTTGCCGCCCCCACTCACCCAGCCGCGCGCGTCGGTTTGCGCCCGCAGCCAAGCGTTAAACTCCGGCACCTGAGCGGGCGTGAGCGCCAGTTTCGCCAGCGTGCCGTTCGCGTGCGCCCAGCGAAATTCCGCGATCCCGCGCCAAAATCTGTCCGCCTCGGCCCTCGCGGGTTCAACGCCGGGAAATTTCCCAAGGATTTCCGCCACGATCGCGTCGAGCGCCGCCGGCGGCCCGCCCACTCGCGCAAAGACCGCGGGCTGGTCCACTGCGGCATCGAGCGCGTCGAGTTCCCAGCGCGTGTTCGCAGCAGCCGTAAGCAGCGCGAGCTTCGCGGCATCGTCCACCGCGTCGAGCCGCAGCGTGCGCAGTGCCGCCGGCCGCGGAAACACCTTGAACGTGATCTCGGCCATCACGCCGAAGCGACCGGCGCTGCCGACAAAAAATTTCGGCACGTCGAAGCCCGCGGCATTTTTGACGACTTTGCCGCCGAGCCGGAGCAGACGCCCTTCGCCATCGACGAACTGCACGCCGAGGATGAAATCGCGCAGCCCGCCGAAGCGCCAGCGACCGGGCCCGCTCAATCCCGCCGCAATCGTGCCGCCGAGCGTCGCGCCCGCCTCCGCGAGAATCGGATCGAACGGCAGGTATTGGCCGCGCTCGCCGAGCGCCGCGACGATCTCCGCGAGCGGAGTGCCGGCCAGCGCCGTGAACGTGAACTCGCTCGGCTCATATTCCACGATCCCACGGAGCTTCGCCGTCGAGATTCGCACGAACTCATCCGCCACCTGCGACAACCGCGGCTTCGTGCCCGCACCAACCGCGATCACGCGCGGAGACGAACGCACGGCGTCGGCGAGTTCGGCGAGAGTAGAAGGCGTAAGCGAAGTCATGACGTAGCGCGGTCAGCCTGACCGCGTCCGGCAAAAAAAACGGTCAGGCTGACCGTGCAACGTCTCGCGTTCAGCCCGCTCAGCATAACAAGGATTGGGCCTTTATCCGTGTTCATCCGTGTAATTTGTGGTGAAACATTCCGCGTCATTCTTCATTCCCTCGAAATAACTCCCGCCTTCTCCAGCGAATGCAGGCCGTGCTGCGAAAGCGCCGGCGCGCCGTCGACGGGAAACATTTTCCCCGGGTTCGCGATGCCGTGCGGATCGAAGGCCGCGCGGAGACGTTTCATGCACGCGATCTCCTCGGGGCCGAACATCGCGGGCAAATACTCCCGCTTCTCCATGCCGACGCCGTGCTCGCCCGTGATGGAGCCGCCCATCTCGATGCACATGCGCAGAATTTTTCCGGCCAGCTCCTCCGCGCGATGCAGCGCGCCCGGCTCCCGCCCGTCGTAGAGGATGAGCGGATGCAGATTGCCATCGCCGGCGTGAAAGACATTCGCGCAGCGCACGCCCATCTCCCGCGACCACGCGTTGATTTTTCGCAATGCCTCGCCGAGTCGGCGCCGCGGCACCACGCCATCCTGCACGATGAAGTCCGGCGAGAGCCGGCCCACCGCGCTGAACGCGCTCTTGCGCCCCTTCCAAATCGCGAGGCGCTCCGCCGCGTCGCGCGCGGGCCGCACTTCGACAGGTTTGCTCGCCGCCAAAATCGCATCGAGCCGCCCGCGATCCACCGCCACCACTTCGCGCGGCCCCTCGAGTTCCACAATCAACACGGCCTCGCAGCCGGGCGGATAATCCGCATGCACCGCCGCCACCGCCGCCTCCAGCGCCAGCGCATCCATGATTTCAATCGCGCCGGGAAGAAGCCCGCTCGCGACGATCGCAGTGACTGCATCGCCCGCCTGCTCAAGCGTGCGGTAGCCGGCGAGCACGGTGTGAAACATCTCCGCGCGCGGCAGCAGTTGCAGCGTGATTTCGAGCGCGATGCCGAAGAGTCCTTCGTTGCCGACAAACAATCCCGTCCAGTCCGGCCCGATTTGTTCGCGGCTCGCGCCGCCGAACTCCACCACTTCGCCCGTCGCGAGCACGGCCTTGAGTCCGAGCACGTGGTTGGAGGTCATCCCGTATTTCAAGCAGTGCGCGCCGCCGGCGTTGAAGGCGACGTTCCCGCCGATGGTGCAGATCGACTGGCTCGACGGATCGGGCGCGTAGTGGAGGCCATGGGGTTGGGCCGCCGCCGTCACCGCGAGGTTGATCACGCCCGGTTCGACGACCGCGATGCGCTGTGCCGGATCGAGGCGCAGGATTTTGTTGAGCCGGTTCAGCGCGATCACGATGCCGCCGGCAAACGGCAGCGAGCCGCCCGACAAACTCGTGCCGCTCCCGCGCGCGACGAACGGCAGTTTCTCGGCGGCGCAAAACCGCACGAGCGCGATCACCTCATCCTGCGTTTCGGGCACGACCACCGCGAGCGGCGTGGCCTGAAACGCCGTGAGCCCGTCGCTCTCATAGGCGGCGAGCGGTGCCGCGCCCTCCAGCACGCGACCCGGCGGCACCACGGCGGCGAGCCGGCGGAGCAAATCGGGGTTGGGCGCGGAGGCGGTCACGCCCTCACTTTGAAACACCGCGGCCCGCGCTGACGAGCGCGGAGTTGGCCCGCCGAAACCTTACCGACCATACTCCACATACCACTTGTCGTCGTAGAGCTTGTGCTCGGCCACGGGCTTGAAGCCGACTGCGGCCATCCACGCCTTGGTCTCATCTTTTGTGACCTGGAGTTTCGGATCGCTCTTGTGCGGCCCGAGCTCCGGGAAAAAATCGATGACTGCGATCCGTCCCTTCGGTTTTAGATAAGTCACGAGACTCTTAATATACCCCGCGCGGTCCTCGATATGGTGGAGCACGTCGTAGATGAACGCCACGTCGACATCGCGCGCCGGCAGGTTCGGATCGGTAAACTTACCAAGCACACCGCGGACGTTGGTCACCTTGGCTTCCGCCGCTTTTTTCGCGATATGGTCAACGAGGCCCTGATCAATATCGACGGCGTAAACTTTTCCTCCACCGGCCACCGCCTTCGCCAGCGGCAACGTAAACACCCCCGAGCCCGCGCCGATGTCGGCGACGACGCTGCGCGGCCCGAGCTTCAGCGCCGCGACCGCCTCGTCGACCTTCAGCTTCGCAAGCCGGCTGGCCGACTCGAGCGTCTTCACCCACTCCTCCGCCGACCGTGCTCCGAGTTGGGCGAAAGCGTTCGAATTAAAAACAACGACTGCCAGAAAACAGCACACCGCCGAGGTGGAATTGCGCATGAGGTGAATGGGATTGCACCCAACACGACGCATCGCCGCCGCAAGATCAAGCCGCGCCCGATCATGAACCCTAGCGCTCAGAACCCCAGCGCCACGCTCAGCCGGAAGCTGCGCGGCTCGCGCGGCACCACGCGCCAGTAGCCGCCGTCGACGCGATTGGTGCGGATGATCTGGATTTTGTCGCTGGCGAGGAGATTGGCGATGTTGAGCTGCACGCGAAGCGTGGTGCCGGTGCCGAGCGGGCCGGACTGGAGCTTCGTCGCATAGCCGATGAGCGCGTCCACGTTGAAGATCTCGGGGCCGTAGAGGATTTTCCCGAGCACATCCTTGCCAAGGGCGTCGAAGCCGATGAGGTCGCGCTGCAAAATATTTTTGTCCTGCCAGCGCACGCCACCGCCGAGGAAGGCGCCCTTGAGTTTCCCCGCGGAGAACGAGTAGCGCGTGAAGGCGTTGGCCTTGTGCGGGCGGTTGTTGTAGCCGAGTTTGTTGAGTTGGAAGAGATTTTCGACTCCGGTGTCGACCTGCGCGACCTCGGTGGAGATCGGGATGTTGGCCGTCGTGATCAGATTGGACGGAAATTTTGCATAGTATTCTTTCTGTCCGGCGAACCATGGAAACCATTCCTGCCCGAGGTTGCTGCGCTGGAGTTTGGTGTAGGAGTAGGCGGCGGTGATCGTCCAGTTCTTGGTCGGGTTGGCCTTGAGTTCGAATTCGTAGCCCTGCGTGTCGAGGTCGGAGAGGAAGTCGCCGAGGTAAGCGCTGATGGAGCGGGCGTCCACTTCGGCCTGGGTGATGCGGCCGGAGTCGCGAATCGCGATCAGGATACGGCGGTGGGCGAGGATGAAGGCGTTGTCGCGCACGGTGGGATCGTTTTTCGAGGCGGTGTGGTATGCGGTCGCGCGGGCGAAGATGCGGCCATCGAGAAAACTGAGCATTGCGCCGTAGTCGCGGCCCAGTCCCTCGGGCGGCGGCGGGAAGGTCACGTCGGGCAGGATGCGGCGCGTGGTCTGGGGCGCGCCGTTGTTGTTCGACTGGTTGTAGAACGCGCTGAGCCAGTTTGTGACCTTCATGACGGCACCGGCCGTGTAGGTGGTGAAATCGTAAGAGCGCGCGGCGGCGGTGTCCTCGCCGACCAGGCCGTATTGATTGACGATGAACTGGCCGGAGGCGACGCGCGGATCGCTCGCGGTCAGGCGGCCGGCGAGGAGCGGCACGATGTCCACCTGGTCGCGCCGCACGCCGCCGGTGGCAATCAGGCGTCCGCCGAAGAAACGGCTTTGCGTGGCGGCCATCAGGCTGTCGATTTGCCGGTTTGCGCCCGGCGTGCCGGCCGAGGTGATGAGCCGGGGCTTGTAGGTGACGCCACCAAACACGATGGGCTGGGACTCGACGCGCGGACTGGGGATGTAGGTCTCGGGCGCGCCCGGCGTGACGTAGTTGCGCCGGTAAAGATAGTTCTGCGCATTCTCGGGGGCGTCGGCGTTGAGGATGGGCGCGCCCGTGGCTGCGTTGACGAGGATCTCCGCGCCCTGCCCGGTGCGATAATGGTTGATCGAGCGCTCGGCCATGCCAGCGAGGCGGTGCTCGCCCGCCCAGCGGCCGAGATCAAGTTTCCACGAGCCGGTGGCGCGCATGACGCGGTTCACGGTGTCCTCGTAGTTGTGGTAGTTCACCTGCTCAACGTAGAGCTTGCCCGCGTTCGGATTGGCGACGCGCGTGGCGGTGCCGTCGGGATTGGGCAGAAAGAGATTGGGATCGCCATTGAGCGTGAAGCTGCCGGTGAGCTGGTGGGAAAACCCGCTGCCGCCCTCCTCGTTGAACGCGAGTTCGACGAAGCCATCGCGGCCGATTTTTTGTTCGAGGCGGAAAAATTTCCGCGCGATCGTGTTCTCCCGGCGCCGCTCCGGGCCGTAGTAGTCGATGTCGTAGGGCGCGAAGGGCAGGCCGTCGGCCCGCGGGGCGGTGGGCAGCAGCGTGGCGTAGGTGCCCGAGGGATCGAGGCGCTGCGTCGGGATGCCGCTGGCGACTCCCGCCTCGTAGATGCTGGCGCTCTGGTAAACGACGGTGTTGGCGCTGCCGGCGCGGGAGAAGATTGGGCGACCGTCGTTGGACACGTAGATGTTTTTGATGCCGGTGCCGCGAATGCCGAGGGCGTTTTGCACGGTCGAGGTGCCGGTGCCGAACGAGGTGTTGTCCACCTTGGGCTGACCCTGCCGCCACCAAAACGAGAGGGCGTCCACGCGATTGTAGGGCCGGTCGGAGGGGAGCGAAATCTCGCCGCGTTCGTAGAGCGCGGTGACGGTGGTGGTCGTGAAGGGCCTGAATCCGGCTACGACGGACCGGCGATCCGTCTGGCGATCGGCATAGCGGCGCCACGTCTCGGCTTCGTCGTGGACGGCCATCACGCGGAAGCCGAGGCGATCCTTGAGCGCCACGACATTGACGTCGATCTCGCCGCGATACGCATTCCACGAACCGATCGTGCCGTTGAGCTTGACCGACGTGCGGCGCAGATCGGCGAGTCGGGTCTGGGCGTTGATGATGCCGCCGGCGGCGCCGAAGCCGAAGAGCACAGAGTTCGGGCCGCTCGAGACTTCGAAGCGGCCGGTGTTGTAGGTGTCGGTCGGCAGCGTGGTCTCCAGAAAGTCGATGCTCCGGGAGCCGGCGAGGCCGCGGTTGTTGACGCGGACGTCATTGAGCAGACCACCATCGAGGTAGAAGAAACTGGGCGCGGTCGAGACGGCGTTATAGTCGGCGTTCGAATTGACGCCGTATTCGAGCACCTGCGCGAGGCCGGTGGCGCCAAGGTCCTTCAAAAATTCCTCGGTGAACACGGAGACGGACGCGGGCGTCTCGGAGAGTTTCGTGTTGAGCCGGCTGCCGGCGAGCGTGTTGCCCGCCTGATAGCCGATGTCGGTGTCAGCGGTGACGGAGAACGGGCTCAACACGACCGGGGCGTTTTCGTCCTTGGCGGAGGACGCCGAGGCCGGCGGCGGCGTCACCGACTGCGCCCGCACAAGAGAGACGATCATGATGGCGAAAAGTCCGGACAGAAAACGAAAGGACAGAAACACAACGCGGCGGAAACAGGGACGGGGATTCTCATTCATGGTGGAAGGGGGAAATGGATTGCGCGACGCCGCGCCCAACGGGGTGCCTTCCAAAACCGCAGCGCCGCGCGAAGGTCAAGCGTGCTACTTCTGCGGAACAAATTGACGGTAAGAACCTTCGCCGCCATCGCTCCGCCCGCTTGCGCTCCGCGCGATTCTCTCGCAGGCCAGTCGCATGGCCAAGTTCTACGAAACCCTCTCGCCCGCACACCTCGAGTTCATAGCGGGGCAGAAAATCTATTTCGTCGCCTCCGCCCCGCACACCGGACGCGTGAACCTCTCGCCGAAGGGCATGGACACGTTTCGCGTGCTCTCGAACACGCGTGTCGGCTACCTCGACAGCACCGGCAGTGGCAACGAAACCGCCGCACACCTGCGCGAGAACGGCCGCATGACGATCATGATGTGCTCGTTCACGACCGCGCCGCTCATCTTCCGCATCTACGGGCGCGGGCGCGCGGTGCATCCCGGCAGCGCCGACTGGAATGA
>JANXSC010000638.1 GCA_025352845.1 Opitutaceae bacterium | reverse complement strand
AGTTCTTCATCCACACCGAGGACACCAAGGTCGGGGAATACCTCCGCAAATTCACCTTTCTTTCCCGCCCGGAAATTGAGGACTTGGAGGCGAAGCACGCCGCCAATCCCGGCGCGCGCGAAGCCCACCGCGCGCTCGCGCGCGAAGTCACCCGCCTCGTCCACGGCGAAGCCCGCCTCGCCGGCGCGATCAAGGCGAGCGAAGTCCTCTTCGGCGGCGCACTCGACGGCCTAAGCGCCGAGGATTTTCAAGACGTGATCGCCGAGGCCCCGAGCAAAGACCTCGACCGCGCGAAACTCGCCACCCCCGGCACCACTCTCATCGACCTCCTCGTCCACACCGGCCTCGCGCCGTCAAAAGGTCAGGCGCGCAAAGACATCGAAGGCGGCGGCATCTACGTGAACAACGTGAAGGTCGCCGACATCGCCCACACCGTGACGGAGGCCGATGTGATTTTCGGGAGCTACGTTCTGCTGCGGAAGGGCAAGCGGACGTATGCGGTGCTCCGCGTCTCGGAGCCCCATATCCCGGAGCCCCAACGGGGCGAAAGTTGATAGCCTAGGGCAACGCTCTGGCCGGTGTAATCGTCAGCTACGGGCGCGCCATAACGTGACGGAATAAGAAAGCGCCGCAGACGCAGGAATCAGCAGTCCTGCGGTGTGAAACGCGACCGATGGCAGGTGAAAAAATGTGGTCGCGATACCGGTGGCCCACATCAGCAGGCAAGCAATATTCATACTGCCCCAAATCCAGCGCGGGCATTTCTCCAAGGCCACATCCCAAAAGCGCGGCAATAAGCCTGCTGCGTTAACTTGTTTTTTTAGCTGAACGAAGAGCAAAACCAGCGGCAAGCAAAGCAGGACAGCCAATGCCGTTTCCATCTTTAGAATCCCCGCAGAGACGTCGATGCGATACGACATGATATGCACTGTGACCGCGACGAGAAATAACGCCGTGGAAAGAGCTAGGTATGCGAGTCGCGTCATCCGGTTCCCCACTGTGTATCGGCTAACTCAAAATCACTTACCCGCCCCGATCGCGAACAGCTGTTTCTGCCCCGCGATGTAGAGGACGCCGTTGGCGAAGACGGGGGTGCCGTGCTGGACTTCGGGGAGCGTGCCGTTGGTCGCGAGGATTTTTTTCTCCCGGCTCGCGGCGAAGATCACGACCGTGCCCTCGGAGCTTTGCACGCACACCTTGCCGTCGGCGATGAGCGGCGAGCCCCAGATGTTGGACTTCACGTCGTGCGACCAGAGTTTTTTGCCAGTCGCGGCGTCGAGGCAATAGACGTAGCCCGGGGTGTCGGCGGCGAAGACGAGGCCGTCGTGCACGGCGGGCATCGAGATGCTGTCGTTGAAATCCTCGCCGCCGACGCGCCAGACCTCGGCGGTCGCGGTGACATCGCCACGCTGGCGCGCATCAAGGCAGCGCAACGCGCCCGGGCCCGTGCCCGCCTCGGGTTCGCCGATCGCGGCGAACACCCGGTCGCCGACGAAGACGGGCGCGGCGAGAAACTGAAACGTCGTCTCGGGGTCACCCGACGGCTGCGACTTTTCGTGCGCCTTGCCGTTGAATTTCCAAAGCAATTTGCCGGTCGCAGGCTCGAAGCTGTAAAGCCAGCCATCGCCGCCGGGAAGCGCCACCTGCGCCACGCCGTCCACCACGCCGTAACCGGGCGAGCCCCACTGGCCGGTCATGATGCGTGCGCCGGGCGAGCTGTCCTGCCAGAGAATTTTTCCCGTCGCGGCCTCGACCGCGAGGAAGCTCGGCGCGGCGGGATTCTTCACCTTGCCAGTCTTATAGTCGGCGGAGTTGCCGGTGACGACAAACACACGGCCATCGACGACAAGCGGCGATGACGACGAGGCCTGGTTCGGCATCACGCCGAGTTTCTCCCGCATATCGATCAGCCAAAGCTCACGGCCATCCTGCACGGCGCGGCAGACGAGTTCGCCGCGATTGCTCACATAATAAATGCGCTCGCCGGCGACGCACGGCGTCGAGGTGACGCCGATGGTGCCATCGTCCTCGCCGGGGTTCTTGAGCTTCTCGTGCGTGACGGACCAGAGGAGTTTGCCATCGGCCTCGGCGAAACACTTCAGCACTCCGCGCTGCTCGACCGGATCAGTGCTGGCGCTGTCGGTGCCGATGAAGACGCGCCCGCCCGCAATCACCGGCGCGCAAAATGTCACGCGGCCCAGCGGCGCGACCCACTTGATGTTTTTGAGCGGGGCCTTCTTTTCGCCGCCGTTCCACTCCGTGGGCAGGCCGACCTCGAGCGAGAGCATGTTGCGGTCGGGCCGGCCGCCAAGCATCGGCCAGTCGTCCGCGCGCGCGCGTTCGGATCCGAACGCCACCAAGGCGGCAATCGCCAGCGCAACTCCGGCGTCGCGACCGCGCCGTAGCCGAAATCGTAAGATTTTGGCCGGGGACGTTTGCCGCCAAAATCTGACGATTTCGGCTACGATGAGCGCGCGCCTCATTTGCCCGCGACGCACACGAGGTGCATGAATGTCTTCACGTAGATTCTCCCGCCATCGACGCAGGGCGTGCTGTGCGTGCCCTCGCCGAGCGGATTGCGCGCGAGCTCTTTGAATTCATCGCCCGTCGCCAACACGATCATTTCGCCCTTGGTCGTGGGCGCGTAGATTTTTCCATCGATCAAAACCGGCGAGCCGAAGAATTCCGCGCGCAGCCGCTCGCTCCAAATCTCCCGTCCCGTCGCCGCTTCGATCGCGCTGCCCATGCCGGCGTCGCTGATCAGGTAGAGCCGGCCATCGAGGAAGAGCGGCGTCGGCACGTAGGGCGTGGCTTTCTTCAGCGTGTAGGCGACGTGGGTTGTGCTCACATCGCCCTTACCGCCGAGTTTGACCGCGGTGAGGTAGTTGCCCGCGCCGCCGCCCTGCCCACAGCTTCCAACCACGAGGTCGCCGGCGACAACGGCCGAGGCGACCATGCGCTTGTCGAAAATCGGCGCCTCCCAGTTGGCCGCGCCCGTCTTCGCATCGAGACTGGAGAGACCGTGCGACCAACTCGTGAGCAACAACTCCGGTGCGCCCCCCGCGCGTTGATAGACGACCGGCGTGCAGTAGGCGGTGCCGACGCTCGACGTGCGGCGCGGCGTTTTCCACACCACGGCGCCGGTTTTCAAGTCGAGTGCGGTAACGAAGCTCGTCGCATCCTGATCGTTCGTCACGATCACGGTGTTCTCATAAATCATCGGCGAGGCCCCGTGACCGTGCTGCGATTTGAAAGTGCCGAGGTCGCGGCTCCACAGTTCCGTGCCCGAGTGATCGAACGACCGCACATAAAAATGATCCACAGAGACGAAGCACGCGATCACGCGCTGCGCGTCGACGACCGCCGAGCTGTTGGCGTGGCCGGCATTCTTGTTGCCCGGCCGGTGCGTGGGCAGTGCGTAGCCCTTCGACCACAGTTCGCCGCCATCGCTCTTGCGCAGGCAGAGCAGCGCGCGCTCCCGGCCCGCGTCGATCGCGGTGAGGAGGAAAATCTTGTCGCCCCAGATCACCGGCTGCGAATGGCTCTCGCCACGAATCGGCACGCGCCACGCGAAGTCCTTCTCGGTCCACGCCACGGGGACGCCTTTCGCCGCGCTGAGGCCGGTGCCGTTGGGCCCGCGGAACCGCGTCCACTCCTGGGCGCGCGCGGCAGCGGCGAATGTGGTCGTGGCAAACAGGGCGAGGATCGCACGGCGGGGGAGATGTCTCATTGTGGCGTGAAGTGGGAAACGGGCGGAAAGCGAACGCTGCAACTAGACGCAGCTCACGCACGGGAAGATGCGCGGTCAAAGAGAATTCGGGCCGTAACGGAGCAACGGCTTTCCAGCCGCCGAAATTGCCGCGCCCAATCCTCGGGGGCTGGAAAGCCGCCGCTCCGTGGTTGCGCTTGCCGCCGACATCCGAAACACGACAGTTCTTCCACCTCATGAAGTCACCCCAAGTTTTACTGATCGTTTTGTCACTTTCCACTTTCACACCGCTTGTCTCCGCCGCCAGCGCCGACTGGCCCGCGTGGCGCGGCCCGACCGCCGATGGCCACGCCGCCGCCGGCCTGAAGCTCCCGCTCACTTGGAGCGAAACCGAAAACATCCTCTGGCGCGCGCCCGTCCGCGGTCGCGGCCACAGTTCGCCGACCGTCGCCGGCGATCGCGTTTACCTCGCGACGGCCGACGCCACGACGCAGGAGCTGCTCGTGCTGGCCTACGACCGCGCCACGGGCAAAGCCGTTTGGGAAACGGTGGTGCACCGCGGCCCGCTCGAATCCGGCAACCACAAAATTTCCTCCGCCGCTTCCTCGACCGTCGCGTGGGACGGCGAGCGGCTCTACATCAATTTTCTCCACGCCAAGGCGATTCACACCACCGCGCTCGACCGCGCGGGAAAAATCCTCTGGCAGACGCGCGTGGCCGATTACGTGGCGCACCAAGGCTTTGGCGCCTCACCCGTCGTTTTTGAGTCGGTCGTGATCGTCGCCGCCGATCATCGCGGCGGCGGCAAGATCGCCGGGCTCGACCGGCGCACGGGAAAAATTCTCTGGGAGCACGCGCGCCCGAAAATCGCCAACTACGCCTCGCCCGCCATCGTGCGCGCCGCCGGCCGCACGCAGCTGATCCTCGGCGGTTGCAATCTCGTCGTGAGCCTCGACCCGCTTACTGGCAAAAAGCTCTGGGAGATCGAGGGCTCCACGGAGGAGACGGTCGTCACGACCACGACCGACGGCAGCCGCGTGTTCCTCAGCGGTGGTTACCCGAAGAACCACATCATGGCCGTCGAGGCCGACGGGTCCGGAAAAATCACGTGGCAAAACAACACCAAGGTTTACGTGCCCACGCCGCTCGTGCGCGACGGCCATGTGTTCGCCGTGCTCGATGCCGGCCAAGCCGTGTGCTGGGATGCCGCGACCGGCGAGGAGCGCTGGCGCGAAAAAGTGGACCGGGATTTCTACGCCTCGCCCGTGATGGCAGGCACGCGTATCTACGCGACGAGCCTGCGCGGCGTGACCTCCGTCTTCGAGGCGACGCCGTCGGCCTTCAAGCTCCTCGCGCAAAACCAACTCGGCGACGAAGCCTTCGCCACGCCTGCAATCGCCGGCGGCCAGATTTTTCTGCGTAGTGCAAAAAAAGCCGAACCGCGACAGGAGTTTCTCTGGTGCGTAGGAGAGAAATAAAAAGCCGAAATCCCTCCTCCGATGACCCGCTCCTCTGCCCTGCCCGCCAAACTCCCCGCGCTTCTCGCGCGCACGCGTTTCTACTATGGCTGGGTCATCATGGTCCTCGCGGCCGCCGCGATGGTCGGCACGCTGCCCGGGCGCACGCAGGGGCTCGGGCTCATCACCGAATCGCTGATGAAGGATCTCGGGCTCGACCGGCTGATGTTTGCGCAAATGAATCTCTGGGCGACGCTGCTCGGCTCGCTCTGCTGCATCGGCGTGGGCCGGCTGCAGGATCGGATTGGCAGCCGGACTGTGCTCACGGCGGTGGTGGCGTTGCTCGGCGCGGTGGTGCTCGCGATGAGCACGACCACGAGTGTGGTGGTGATGTTCGGACTGCTCGTGCTCTCGCGCGGGCTTGGCCAGAGCGCGCTCTCAGTCGTGAGTCTCGCGATGGTCGGCCAGTGGTTTCGCCGCCGGCTCAATCTCGCGATGGGCATCTACGCCGTCGTGATGAGCATGGGTTTCATGACGGCGTTTCCCGTCGTCGGGGCCATCGTTGAGCGCGAGGGCTGGCGCACGGCGTGGTCCGCGATCGGGTGGTGCCTGCTGCCGGGACTCGCGCTCGCCGCCTGGTGGCTCGCGCGGCGCGGGCCCGAGGAATGCGGCCTCGCCTGGGAAAACGAACCGGCACCAAAGGAAGAAAGAAAAACTGTGCCGAGCCTCACACTCGGCGAGGCGCTGCGCACGCCGGCGTTCTGGGTTTTCGCGCTCGCGAGCTCGACCTACAACCTCGTCGCGTCGGGCGTCGGCCTCTTCAACGAATCGATCCTCGCCGAGCGCGGCTTCGCGGCCGGCACGTATCATCGTAGCCTCGTGATTGTCGCGCTGGTGTCGCTAATCGGGAAT
Organism: Opitutaceae bacterium; assembly: GCA_025352845.1. GTDB lineage: Bacteria > Verrucomicrobiota > Verrucomicrobiia > Opitutales > Opitutaceae > ER46. The sequence goes on along the minus strand of JANXSC010000638.1, from coordinate 444 downwards.
TTTCTCGGCGGCTGGCTCTCCTCGCGCTGGAGCATGGGCCGGCTGATGGCGCTCACGATGGCGCTCCTGGCGCTCGCACTCTGCGGCCTGCCCTCGCTCACGACACTCGCGCAGGTGGACGCGTTCTCCGTGGTGATGGGTCTCACCGGCGGTTTCGTGATCGTGATTTTTTTCAGCTATTGGGCGAAGGCGTTTGGCCGCGCACACCTCGGCCGGATCGTCGGCGCGGCGCAGATGCTGACCGTGCTCGCGTCCGCCGTCGGCCCGCTGCTGCTCGCGCAATGCCACGCGCTCACCGGCTCGTATGCCGCGGTGTTTTATGTGCTCGCGGGCGTGGTCGCGCTGCTCGGCCTCGCCGCGTGGTGGGTGCGCGCGCCGCAGACCCCGTAGGGCGGGCTTCAGCCCGCCATCGAAAATTCAACGCATTCGAAAGGCGGGCTGAAG
>JANXSC010000623.1 GCA_025352845.1 Opitutaceae bacterium | reverse complement strand
CAACTCTTCTCCCAGCGGCGGAAATTTACGGGCCATCACTTACCGCACCCGCTTCCCACTCTTCTGTAAAGTCTATTAGCTAGAGGACGTTGGTATTAGTCTGTTCCGGTTCAGCTTGGCTTTCATTATACGTCAGGTGGGGCATTCGACCTCATCCTTGAACCCGCCCATTGTTGATCGAGAAGAACGAATTCCTCGAGCGGCGGTCGTTGCGCTGCGTGTCGTAGGCGAGCTCGATGCCGGCGTGGTTTTGCCAGAAGCCCTGCTCAAGCCGGACATTGAACGCATGGAAGGACTCCGCCTGGCGCGAGGTCTCGTCGATCAGGCGGTTCTTGAAGTCGAACGCGCTGAAATCGGTGAAGCCCTGCGCCTTGATGCCCGCGGGCTGGAAACCCGGAAGCTGGCCGCGGGGAACGTTGGCCGCGGTCCAGTAGCCGGCGGCAAAATCCCAGATGTTCTGCGTGTGGACGAACCGGATCGAGTCGTTGAGCAGGTTGCGGTTCGCGATCGGGTGGAAGACCTGCGACTTCACCGCATTGGCGGCGTTGGCGGTCGTGCCCGCCGTGGTGGACATGAAGCCGATCGAGGCCTGGCGATCGGTGGGATTGTTGAAGACGTAGGTGGGTCCGAGGGAAATCGAGTTGCTGTGCAGGAAGCCCTCGGTGGCGGTGCCGTGGGGGCCACTGGCGTTGACGGGGTCGTCATAGAAACGCCAGTCGTAGCCCGGCCGGCCGGCGGCATACCAAGCGGTCGGAACACTGTTGTAGGGGAGCGAAATCAGCGGGCGGTTGGCGTTGGTGCGGCCCGCCTCGAAATTGACGCGGAACGTCGTGGTCTTCGTCGACATAGCATTGCGACGTAGGCGTGCTCAGCATCTCGACGCCGTCGGCTTCGCGATCAAGCTCGTTACGAGGGGTCGCCGGCCGGACGCATACATTGCATCGTCCTTCTCGTAGTGTGATTATCAGGAATTCCACCGGTGGTTTTTGATGCGCACAAACTATGCGCAGGTCGGCCCCCCCCGAGGTCGTCCATCATTGTTTTACGAACCACCGACTTGTTCCTTCGTTGGTCTTGAGAAAGTTCAGCAGCAGCGCCGTGGTTTTCCTGGTGCCTGATTCGTTGGGGTGCAATCGGTCGGCGCGCACGTCGGTTTCCGACCAGACCAATCCGTCGAACTTACGCGGTGAGTTGCCTTGTGCCCAAAGATACGGGCCCCAGAGCAGCAGAGGCGCCTTCACCTCCCCATGCGCGGGATCGAAGTTGAGTTGCGCATCGCCTTTGATCTGGCTTTGCACGACCCAGCGCGTGCCAAAACCCGATTCGTAGGCGTAGGGTTCAGGGCTGCCGCTCTCGCGCCCAGACCAGCCGCCGAACGTGCGGCTGGACAGATACACGACGCGCAGGTTGGGGTAATGATGCCGCGCGATGTTCAGGATCGCGGTGATGTCGGCCTGCAACGCGCGCGCGTGCGCGGGAAATTCACCTAGAGGCTTGGGGTTCGCTTCGACGTGCTTGAGCCAGCATGCTTGGATCTGCCGAGGCGAAAGACCCGCCGCTTCAATGCGCTTCGCGAGTGTCGGCCATGTGTCTTTGTCGAGTCCGGGGCTGCTCTTGCGGTTGGCCTTGGGCATGCGGAGGAGATCCATTTGCTGATCGAGGCGCTCCCGCTCGGCCTTTGGCAAAACAGCCGCTCCGTCCCAAGCCCACATGACCGCTGAGCGTCCGCCGATGGCGCCGTTGACGATGACGACCCGCGGTGATTTCTGCGGGTCGGAATCGGCTGTGCGTTTGAAGTCCTCCGATTCCATGGAGGTGTTGGAGAAACCGATCGTGATGAAGCCGATCTTGCCCTCGGCCGAGGGTTGGCCGTTCGCGGCGAGCGGGCGGATTTTTTCCGACTCCTTCACGTGCGCCGCGCGATGCGCTTGGGGCGGCTCGTTTTTGCCGCCGCCGTAAAGCCCGCCGTCCTCGCCCTTGTAGCGCGCAGTCATGTCGGTGATGGGCACGAGCGCGCTCCAGTCGTTCGTGCTCACCGCAACCGGGGGCGGCGTGGCGGCTGGCGGGGGAGTGCCGGGCCCTTTGCCGGCGCCGCGCTTGCGAATTTCCGCCTTCACGCGGTCGAGATACGCCTGCTCCCCGGTGGTGAGCGTTTCGCCGCGGGAGGATTTCTCCATCAACTGCCGTCCGCGGGCCGGATCAATCGGCGGTTCCGACTCGGCGGCGCGGGTTTGGAGCGAAAGAATGAACGCGGCACACAGGAGGGTCGGGAGCGTGCAAAACGCTCGGCGTGGGAGGATGAATTTCATGGATTTATCGGGCAGGAGTCAGATTTGGACAAAGGTTGGTATGAGCGGAGGGAGAAGGCCTTTTTCGGTTTGCACCTTCGAAGGCAATCCATGACCGCGATGAAACTCTATAGACGCCGACTCTCAGAACTTGAGCGTCAACACCAGGTTGAAGTTGATTGGTTGTTTGAGTGCGAAGAAACGCGGCACACTTTCGCGCGCAGGAGAGGTGTAGTCGTTATTCAACGGGCGCAGCACGGTGGCGTTTGCCCCCGTTGAAGAATAGATGGGGCCGCGGTCGTTGAAGAGGTTGGTAACGACAAGATTCGCCCTCCACTCGCGCCGGTCTTTCACTTTCCATGAGTAGGCAAGTGTTGCGGTAACAATATAATAGTCGTCTGGCGTGTAAGCAGGCGTATATGCGTCGACGTTCGGGTTATCGATGGCTCTTGTTGGGTTGGCCGGATCGGGAATGGTGTCGGCGCCACGTGAGCCAAAGACTTGTTTGCCACGATATTTGACCCCACCGCCAACTCGGAGACGGTTCAGGACCCCTTGTTGGAAGGTGTAGTCAGCAAAAATATTTCCGATCGGTTGGTCCTGGTTGAGTCTCCTCCTGTCTATGATATTAGCTCGGAACGTGGAGATATCGTTGTAGGCGTTTGCGGCGGACTGCGCGTCGGGAGAGCGTTGGTTAATCGGGATGGAAAGGTCTACCGTGGCGACGTTGTTTGGATTAATCAGCACACCGGCATCCATGGCGATTTGCCTGAACAAGGCTCCATTGTTATCGATGTAAGCTCGAACATCTGGATTCAAGTCCGACTCATAGACTTTGGGCAGTCCGAGATTAGCGATCAGGCGAAGCGCTTTTGTCGGATTGTAAACCACCTCGACTTCGAAACCGTTGGCAAAACGCGTGCGCATGTCGCGATATTGCACAGGCAGGGCACCGGCGCCCCGGATGTTCCGGCCTCCGGCGCTTTGGTCGCCAACCACGTTGGCATCGTAGAGGGTATTGAAAAACACCGGCCCGTTACCCGGGATAACGCTGTTGATCTCTTTGTTTTCGTAGTAGGTGAAATTGAGGTTGAGCCGGCTTTGGAGAAGCTCCATGCGGAGGCTGAAATCAACGCCGCTGGCGACAGTTGGTTCGAGCTGGCGGCCATCGATGCGCACCGTGCTGCTGGGCGGGTTGAACGTTTCAGCGTAGTTAATCGATGGACTCAGCCAGCTTTTGAGATGGACCACTGACCCAATCGATCGTGTTACCTGACTACCCTGCACGGCCGGCGCATTATAGTCGTCTTTGAAGCGATCATTCAGGTAAAGCCGGTCGCGATCCCCGGTGGACGAGTTGCGGGGACGAATGGCGGCTTCCTGGGGTGGCCCAATCGGTCGCCCACTGGCATCCTTTGGCACGAACGTCAGGGTTGCGTAATCAGGAGGAGCGCTTGGACGTGAAATCCCGTATGTCCCATCCCAATCGAGCGGGTAGTCCCCTTTATCAATCAACTGATTGGTGGTGAATTTATATGAATCGTAGCGAACGGCACCGAGGACAATGAGCCGACGTTGGAAGAATTTTGCATTCAGCGATCCGAGAATGTATTTGAAATCGGATTCGCTCACATTGTTGACATCGCGGCGAGATGAGTCGATTACCCACCGAGGCTGAATATCTTTCGATACGCCGGTGTTGGGATCGATATATTTAACTGGGCCAAGCGAGAGATCGGGAATGGGGCGGCTAGTTTGATTCCAATACCGACGAACGCGCACGTTTTGAACCGAGGGAGTGGACAAAAAGCCCCATTGCCGGTGATCGTCTCCCTGCGCGAGGCTGAGCCATCGAGTATCTGCGGTGCTTTCACTCAGATTGATCCCACCGATGACATTGAAGATTAAGGTCCCCCATCCCGACTCTTTGACATGGGCTACGGCTCCACGCACATTATTGTATGCAGAGTTCATTTCCGTGCGTAAGAGTTGGCTGTCACCATATGGCTGTAGAAAGTTTGGGTTCGGTGCCCCGTTCGGAAGTGACCTATTGATGTCAATATTGGTAGCATTGCTTCCAAAGGCCTGTTCGCCGTTCGCGTCCGTTAGGCGGCGGTTCGAATCCCCTGCTAACTCGAAGTAAAAGTTGCCCATCCGGTGTGTCACGGTAAGCTGAATGCCTCTAAAATGGTCGACCGTTATTGGTGCGTCGGGCGACAACGTGAATCCTTCGGATGGAACGCGAAACAATGAGTTACTGATAGCGGAGTCGAACCGGTTCCGTGGAACATTGAGGTCATATAGAATATTGCCGCCGCTTGAGTTAAATGAAGTGTTTGTGCCGTAAGTGTAACCGGCAAATGGTGTAGTTGGCGTGGCGCCGCCCCCTATGGTAATCGGGTCATTTTGATAGTTCATGATCGCATTATGACCATTGAACGGATCGTAAACGTAATAGTTCGCAGGCCGACGGCTGACGCCGAGTGCGTTGGCGTTGCTGGGAAGCGTCGCCAACGCAGCGGGGGTAGCAAAGGTGGTTTTGCCGTCCCAGCCGGAAAACTGGTCGTTGAGATTTGTGAACGCGATTTGGCGCGATACGGTGCTATACTCGCCCTCGAGGCGGACCTCCGTGTTTCGAAACGGCTTGAATGTTGATGTCAGAAAGGCTGCTTTGCGTCGATCGAACTCTTTCATTCGCCAACCATCACTATCGCCCCAGAGCATCACGGCACGCAGCGCAACTTTGTCACTGAGGGGCTTATTGAAATCGAGAGTCGCTCGGTAATTGCGCCAGGAACCGACGCTCAACTCAATCGTTTGGAACGCACGGTTAGTCTGAGCACGTTTCGTGGTGGAAGAACTCACTCCACCAAGAGTGCCATTGCCGAATAAGATGGAATTTGGTCCCCGGCCGAAATCGTAGCGTTCAAGATTATAGGCGTCGGGATTGTTCGACTGTGGAAAAAAATTGCGCTGCGGGCGGCCGGGAGCGGTCCCACGTGTGGTATATAGCGTGTTTCCTGGCTGAAAGCTGTTAGGCCCGTAATCAGGCACGATCATGCTGCTAGTCGACCAATCAGCCGCTCCCTTCAGATCGGTGATGCCAAGCGCGTCCATAAAGTCGCGGGTGACCACGGAGTAGGCGACGGGCGTATCTCGCAGGTCGCTGGCCAAACGCCCACCGGCTAAGGAGCTGTTGGCAACAAAGCCGGTGTCTCGGCTGGTGTTGACTTCGAACGGTGAGAGAACAACGGGTTCGCTCGGCAATTGCGCTGTCGGTAGTGCTGCGACCGAATCGTCCGGCTTTTTCTCCTGAGCGTAGATATTCGTGAAGAGCAACAACGCCGCTGCGACCGAAGTGGGTATCGTGAGGGGTTGACGCGGTGACGGTGACCTCAGAATTGTAGGGTCGCGCATGGGGTAAAAGGCCGAGGATTACTTTTCATCTAAAAATTGACCATCGACGAACCATCGACGTGCCGCTGGATCGGTTTTGAGAGAGTCCGGGAAGGTTATTCGCGGATTTTAGTGGTTTCGTCCAAGGAAATCGGTGGCGACATAGGTCTTCGTCGGCTTGATCGTGAGCGCGCCATAGACGCGGCGCTTGTCCTCGAATGCCGGGCGCTGGTTGAACTCCTCGCGATCGCGCACGGTGGCGAGACGGAACGCGGCCTTTTGCGGCAGCAGCAGCAGATTGAAATCGGTCGAGGCGCGCCAGCTGTCGTTGTTGCCGTAGCGGAGCGAGACCGAGTGCCGGTGGCCGCGGAACTCGGGCTCGATGAGCGCGGTATCGACGACGCCCGCGGCACTGCCGACGCCAAAGAGCGCGGAGTTGGGGCCGCGGTTCACGGTGACGGTGCCCGTGTTGTAGGCGTCGAACGGGATCGACGTCGTGAAATAACCGCGCGTGAACGTGGGCGCCGCAAGGCCGCGGGACCGGCTTGTGCCCTGCGGGTCGATGCGCGGGCTGTTGCCGGCGGGGCGAGGCTCGTTGATGTCGTTGTTGGCGCCAGAATAGTTGCCGCCCGCGCCGGCGGCATCGGTGCCGGTCGCGTAGATGAGCAAATCAGCCGAACTCGTCGCACCGATATCCTCGATGAAATCCTTCGTGTAGATCGAGATGGAGGCGGCGAGATCCTTGACGGGGGTGTTGAGGCGCGTGCCGGCCAGCGTGGACGTGGCCTGGTAGCCGGTGTCCTTGGTGGTGTTGACGACGAACGGCGAGAGCACCTCGACCGGCTCGGACGCGGCGGGCTTGGACGGCGGCACCGCTTGGGCGCGCAGCGTCGGAACGAGGAGGACAAGCGCAGCGGCAACACCAGCGAGGATAGCGCAAGGGCGGATTTTCATGGGGTCGCCCAAGGCAAATCCAAAGAAAATAATTATCAAGCCAGCGTGTGTAGAGGCGGGCGTCCCTGCCCGCCGGTTCAGGGCGCTCGTCAAACCTCGGTGGGCAAAGACGCCCGCCGCTACGATATGCGATCGCACTCCGCCCGCCGCGAGTTTCCCGCAGCGCGGCAGCGGCGCGAAGATTCCGCCGCTGCACTCAGGATGACAGCGCAAAATGCAGGCCGTTGCCCAGTCACTTGAACTTGTCCCGCATCGCTTGGATGCCGGGGATTTTTGCGAGAAGGTGCGTGTGCGTGGGCTCGAAGAATTGCACGAGCGAACGCTGGTGCCGGCCGACGAGAATCGTGAAGATGTAGCCCTCGTGCCCCGGTGCGCGCAGCGTCGGATGATAGCCGCGATCGATGAGAAACGTGTCGCCGTGCCGCGTCATCACGACCTGTGGCTCGGTGCCGCCGCCGTCGTTCTGGTAGCAAAACTGCGCGCCGAAACCGGTCTCGGGCCGGTAGCGGTAGTGGTAGGTTTCCTCGAAGTCCGTCTCGTCGGGCGGGCGCTCGGTGTCGTGCTTGTGGGGCGGATAACCGGACCAGCAGCCGGCGTCGCCGTAGAGTTCGCTCACGAGCAAGTTGCCCGCGCGGCCCGCGCCGTTTTGCCCGAGGATGTGAAAAATCCGCCGCCGCGAGTGCGTGTCGTGCGACCCGACTTCCACCATTTCAACTTCCTCCGGCGTGATGCGAAACGGCGCGAACCGCGTCGCGCATACCGCGCCCGCGACCGCCACCTCCGTGCCATCACGCGTCGCCCGCACCGTCACCCGGGCGCCCGTGCCGCAGTAAACCGAGTCCGCATTCCCGCTCCAAATATCCACGCGCCGACCCACGCCGGAAAATGACTGCGTGCCCACCGTGATGTCCGCCTGCCCCGAGAGCACAACGCACAGAAGCTCGCAGCCTGGCACCTCGAGCGCGTGCGACTCGCCCGCGCGCAGGCGCAGCAGATTGAAATAGCTCAGCGCCGTCACTTCGCCGCGCGGCGTGACGAGCGGTTGGTTGCGGTTGTCTGAAGCGCGAATCAGGCGGGGCATGGGGAGGAAAGATGGAGTGCAGGAAGGCGATGGCACGAGTCCGCCCGCAATGCCAGCTGACAGTGTGCGACCCACGGTATCGGGTGTAGGAGGAAGTGAGGAAACCGTTTTGAGTGGCACGGGCATCTTGCCCGTGGTGGTCAATTCACGGGCGGGACGCCCGGGCCACGGCAGGCACCGTGCTGACCTCAATGCTCGTTAATCCCACGGCGTCACACTCGCGTCTTGTGCCGCGCGGGCTTTGGCCTTTTTTCGCGGGACGATGAACGTCTGCATCATGGTCGCCGGCCTCGGGGAAACACCGCGCGAGCGTTTACGCGCTGCGCTGCGCGGGCACGCGGTGAGTTTTGGGTCCGCGCTGCCCGAGACGGAAAAGCGCGCCGCCATCGCTGCGGCCGAGGTCATCTTCGGCAACGTCCCCGCCGCGTGGCTCGACGCCGCGCCGGGTCTGCGCTGGGTGCAGCTCGATTCTGCCGGCGTCGATGCCTATCTGAAAATCAACGCTCCGCCGCGTGCGACGCCCGTGCAGCTCACCAACCTCGCCGGCTTTTACGATCGTGCGGTCGCGGAAGCGGCGCTCGCCGGCATCCTCGCCATCTACCGCCAGCTCCCACGGCTCCTCGCTGCGCAACCAACGGCACGCTGGATCAAAACCGAGGTCGAGCCCGCGATTCGCGCACTCGACGGCCAGCGCGTGCTCATCCTCGGTGCCGGCGCGATCGCGCAGCGCCTCGCGCGCGTGCTTACCGCGTTCGACGCGCACGCGACTTTGTTTTCCCGCACCGCGCGCGCGGGCTCACTCTCGACCGCCGCCGAACTCGACCGCGCGCTCGCCGAAACCGATCTCCTGATCAACACTCTGCCGCACACGCCGGAGACGATCGGGTTCCTCAACCACGCGCGGCTCGCGCGGCTGAAGCGCGACGCCGTCATCTGCAACGTCGGCCGCGGCTCCACGCTCGACGAAGTCGCGCTCGTCGCGCTCCTCGATGCCGGCCACCTCGGCGGTGCCGTGCTCGACGTCACCGCCCTCGAGCCGCTCTCGGCGGAGAGCCCGCTCTGGCGTCACCCGAAAGTCCTCCTCTCGCAGCACACCGGCGGCCGCTTTCCCGGCGAGACCGACCGCAAGGTCGACGTGTTTCTTGAAAACCTCGCGCGCTTCGAACGCGGTGAACCGCTGCAAAATTCCGTCGTGACGGAACGCGGCTACTGATTCCAATCCGCGTTCACGGTGGGGGCTAATTTTCGTAGGTCCACGCGACCCGGCCCGCTTGCACGGAGGTGACGGCAAATGGTCCGCGCAGCGCTCGCCCGCCCGCGACGGCCGGAAGCGATCTCACCCCACCCGCGGGATCAGACCACACGTAGTCGGTCCCGAGCGCCGTCTCGATCGCGAGCACGCCGGGCGCGGGCGACACGACGGAGCGCACGAACGGCTTTCCGCCGGCAACGCCCTCGAAGACCGAGACGAACAACTTGAGTCCATCGCCCTCGGTGCGACGCACGATGTAAGCGAGCGTCGCGCCGAGATCGGAGTTTTTCCAATCGCGCTGGCCCCAGCCGTCGGCGACGAACACGCGTTCGCCGGGTGGGCTCACGTTCCACGCGACACACGTTTGATCCGGACCGGCTGACCACGCCGCGCGCCACACGTCGCTGCCCGCAACGGAACGCACGGCGCTGAAATCGTAGAACTTCATCGCGGTCGATGTGACCTCGGTCGTGCGATCTAAAATCTCCACGGTCTTCGCCGCGGCGTGGTAAACGAAATCCTGCGTCTGCCCGCCTTGGACGCGGAAGAAATCCACGACGTAACTCCGCCCTGCGCCGTGATCGATCAGCGCGGAGGTGCGACGGTAAGTTTTCGCCTGAGCGTAAGCCTGCGACGTCGCCTCCATGACTTTGACGTGCTCCGAGGTGCGGAAGAACGTCACGTCGCCGCCACGTTCCTTCGTCAGCTGATCCTTTTCGTCGAAGATGACGGTGTTGTGCGCCACCGTCCGCGAAGTCTGGTGCTTGAGCGGGTGATCCCACAGGTAACCGAGATCGGAGAGGAGCTCGCGGCCGTTTTTCCAGTAGGTGAGGTTGAGGCTGTCCTGATGGTGATGGCCGCCCCAGCGGCTCGCGCTGAGGAGCAGCAGACTCTCCCGTCCGTCGACCCCGCTGCGCATGTGCCCGATGCGGAGATCGGGCGGACAAAAATCCGGCAGCGTAATCCGCGGAGCCGTTTTCCTTTCAAGCCCCGGCTCACGATAGTAGAGCGCGAGCGGCGCGTAACCTCTCGCGAGATCGTCGCCACAGGTTTCCTTGAGCAGCGCGAGATATTCGGGGCGTTCGGGATAGTTGGCCGCCATCAGCTCCACGAAATTCGCGCCGAGTCGCGAGTCGCGATACGAGTCCGCGTAGGCCGGAAATGTCAGGTCACCCTGCAGGCCCTTGAAACAATTTTCCCACACGCGCTCGTAGGCCGTGCCGTGATAGAGATCGACGGCCACACGACGCTTTCCGTCGGGCGCGCGGTAAGCGGCCGGCTCGGTGTAGCCGCGCAGCGCCTGCGGCATGTCCCAGATATTCCCTAGCGTCATCGTCGCGTAGGCGGGCGATTCCGAGGTCGTGCCATCGGACAAAAACCATTCGTCGATCGTCTGCTGGAATCCATCCCAACCGAAACGCACAAGCCCGGGGTGGCCAACGCACAAGCCGACGAGCGCCGCCGCGGTGCGGTTGCCCACCGACTTGTTGTTGATCGCCTTGTCGCTCACGAGGAGCAGCGTGCTCTCCAGCAGCAAATCACGCTCGATCAGCCGGCGCTCGGCGTCGGTGTAGAGCGGAGTGCCATCAACCTGCCGCACGTTGCAGGTGAAATCGTAGGCCTCGACGACGCGGCGAACGAACCCCGACTCCTGCCCCACCCCGCTCGCGCGACCCGCGGTCCAGTAGCCCGTGTGGAGTTTCCGATCCGGACGATTCGGCGGCGCAACGAGCTCGGGTTCGGGCAGGTTGTTGATAAACTGCGCGGCGACGCGTGGGTCCATGTCGGCGAATTCCCCATAGCCATTGTGCACGAGCCAACGCGGATAACACTCCGCGAAACGCAGCAAAATCGCGCGCACCCCCTGCGCTGCCGCGCGATCGCCCGTGAGCAGATGGGCTTCGGCCAGCGTGCGCGCGACGCCGGCCATGTGGCCAACTTTGTGCGCACGGATATTGGCCGTGAAACTGGGCCGACCGGTCCTGTAGCCAAATACGACAAACGGTTCCCCGCCGGCGAAGGTCAGCGTCTGCGGTGCGCCCCACTTCGTCTGAAGCGCGATGCTCTCGGGATATTTTTCGTTCGGGAAAACCGTGCGACACACGTTGCACGCGAGTTGGTCCGGCGACGCTTCCCGCCAAGTCCACAATCCGTGCGGATGCACCGGCTTGCCTTGATCGCGGCACGCGGGGCATGGGGTGAACTTCACGTCGCCCGGCGTCGTCTCCGGAATCATCGTGCGCAGATAGTCGGGTGTCAGCTTGCCGCTCTGACCCCGCGCGCCGCGCTCCAAACCGGCGAGGTAAGCCTTCGCCCACGCGTAGCGCCGCAAATTTTCCCGCGCCCGTGAAATGTCGGCGGGCTTGAACGCCCCGCTCGGATGCTCGACGCCGCCGCGAAATTTTTCCCAATCGCTCCAGTCGAAAAGCGGCTCCGGCTCCGCCGCACCCGCCCGCGCGAGCGCGAGGATGGCGACACCGGCGACAAAGCAAAATCTCAGCGGGGCGAAATGAAACATGGGCGGGAAACTCGCGCCAAAGTTACGGGTCCGGCGTCGCGGGGCGCGAGCTTGCGTTCTCACTTCCCCCGCGCGTGAAATACATCAACCCGTCCTCCGTCCGTCCCGCGAAACCGTTTCACGCCCCGGTCTTGTTTCCCATGCACTCCGCCCCGACTTCACCCGTCACCGCCCCCACGCGCCGCACGTTTCTGAAACACTCCGCGCTCGCCGGCACCGCCGCCGCGCTCGGTTTCCCTGCCGTGTTGCGCGCCGCCAATCCCAACAGCCGCGTGCAGCTCGCCGCCATCGGCGTCAGCGCCCGCGGCTACGCCGACCTGCACAGTGTGGCCTCGCACGCGGCGGCGAAATTCGTCGCGTTCTGCGACATCGACCAAGCGAGCTTCGCGAAGGCCGACGCCGATCATCCCGGCACGCCGCACTTTTCCGATTTCCGCGCGATGCTGGAAAAACTCGGCGACACTGTCGACGCCGTGATCGTCGCGACGCCCGACCACATGCACGCACTCGCCGCCGTCGAGGCGATGCGCCGCGGCAAGCACGTCTATTGCGAAAAACCACTCGCGCACACCGTGTGGGAATGCCGCCAGCTCCGCATCTGGGCCGAGAAGAAGGATGTCGTCACGCAGATGGGAAACCAGATTCATTCCTCCGTGGAGTATCGCCTCGCCACGCGTCTAATTCGCGAAGGCGTGATCGGCAAGGTGAAGGAAGTTCACTCATGGCTCGCCTTCACCGGCAACGAACGCACGCGCCTGCTCGAGCCACCCGCGTCCGGGCCCGTGCCTGCGGGTGTCGACTGGGATCTCTGGCTCGGCGGCGCGCCGCACCGGCCGTATGCGCCGGGCGTCTATCATCCGTTCGCGTGGCGCGACTGGCAGGATTTCGGCAGCGGCGCGCTCGGCGATTTCGGCGCGCACATATTCGATCCGGTGTTCACCGCGCTCGGTCTGAAGGCACCGCTGACCATCAGCGCCGACCACAGCGGCATCAACCGCCACATCTGGCCCACGATGGAGACGGTGCGCTACGTTTTCCCCGGCACCGAATTTACAACCGGATCGACCGTGCAACTCACGTGGACCGACGGCGGCCTGCGCCCCACGCGCAAGCTCGCGCAACTTCCACCCGATCTCGAGCTGCCGCAGCACGGGTCGCTCTTCATCGGGGAAAAGGGCAACATGGTCCTCCCGCACGTCGGCGGCCCGCGGCTCTACCCGGTGGAAAACTTCAAGGACTTCACCTACCCCAAGGATATTAAGGGCCTCAACCATCACCATCTCTGGATCGACGCGATCCTCACTGGCGGCCGCACGAGCGCGGGCTTCCACTACGCCGGCCCGCTCGCCGAGACGGTGCAACTCGGAAACCTCGCCACCCGCGCCGCGAAACCGGCGATCCCCAAGCGCGGGTCGAACGTCGTGGCCCCAGCCGCCGCCCTGCAATGGGACGCCGAAAATCTCCGCATCACCAACAACCCTGAAGCCCACGCGCTGCTCACAAAGAGTTATCGGCCGGGCTGGGAAGTGCCGGCGGCGTAAGGCCCGGCCCCTTGACTCGCCCACCACCGAGAATCAGTTTCCACCCATGAGCGTAAAAGAAGCTGCGCACGCCGCCATCGAGGCACTTCCCGAAGGCGCGACCCTACAAGATGCCGCTGATCGGATCGCGTTGCTCGCCGCGTTGGAGAAGGGTCGCCAAGCCGTGCGCGAAGGCCGCTGGAAAAGTCAGGAGGAGGTCGAGAAGTTCCTCCCGTCATGGCTCGAAAAATAATCTGGTCCGACGAGGCGATTGCCGATCTCGCCACGATCGTCGGTTACATCGCCGCCGACAATCGCACTGCCGCCGAAAAGCTTGGTCTCGAAATCTTTTCTCGCACGCGACTGCTTACGGATTTTCCGCAAATTGGCCGCGTCGTGCCGGAAGAAAATAATCCATCTGTCCGGGAAATCATCATCGAACCGTATCGCGTGATCTACGAACTGAACCTCAACGGGCGGACCGCGGACATCCTGCGCGTGTGGCACGCCGCACGAGGCAGACCCGAGTTGTAGTCGGGTAGTCGACATCGGCGTCCTCAACGGTCGAATTTTTTCGGATGGTTTGCGCAAGCCTCACTCAAACCTCGCCAACCGCCCCGCCACATCCGCGCGCAGCTTCTCGACGTGCGCGAGCGTGAAGTCACGGACGCTCAGTTTGTCGTCGGCCACGAGCGGCGTGAGGTCCATCGCGAAGGAGACGGCATTGGTCGTGTCCGTCGCGTGCGAGGCGAAGAACGTCGCGTTGGCGAGGCGGCGACCCATCGCAGCGAGGTCGTAACGTTTGCCGCCGGCGATCTGGGAGTCGAAGAGGGCAACGAGTTTTTCCGCGAGCGCGGGATTCACGCTCGCATCCATCGCGACCTTGTCGGTGTCGGCGAGCCAGTCGAGGTCGCGCCAGCCTTCGACACCAATCACGCGGGCCGGACGACGATCGCGCGGGAGCGCGCGGATCGCCTCAATGCAGCGAAGGAAACATGCAACGTGCGTGTCGTGTTTGTCGGCGGGTTGGTGCAGATAGACGACCGACGGCCGGCAGCCGCCAAAGATGGCGGCGAGATCGGCGGCGACGGCGGCATTGCCGGATTTTTTCACGTCGGCGCTCGGGTGCGAAAGCTGGAGCTGGAGGTTGTATTTTCCGAGGCGGGCGGCGGCGCGCTGCTCCTCCTTCCGAATCTCCTGCATCTGCGCATCGGTCACGTGGCCGTATTTCCCGGTGCGCGCGGAGCCAGCACCGTTGGTCATGACGACGCCGGTGAAAAACCGGTCGCTGCGCCCGTAGCACTCGGCCACGGCCGGGTAGGCGTTAATCTCGATGTCGTCCTGGTGCGCGATCACGCAGAGGTGCGTGGTGCGCGCGAGCGCGGCGGCAGGCGTGAGGCCGGCGGAAATTTCCGGGAGAAAGACATCGGCGTCGGGGTGGGAGAATTTCATGAGGAAATTGGGGAACGCTAATCTCCGCTAATCAACGCTGATTCTGATTGGCGAAGATTAGCGCGGATTAGCGAAACGGTTCGGTTAAAAAACGGCCGCGCTTCTCACGCCCGGTTTTCTCCAGCCCGGCCACGTTGCGCGCCGTTCACGCCCAGAGGTTCGCCGGATATTTTCCCGCCTGCACCAGCTCCGCGATCGCCGCCTGCACGCGCGGTTTGTCCTCACGATACGTGATACCAAACCACGTGCTCGCCGTCGGCAGCACGCGCACTTTCGCCTGATCGAGGTTGATCATCGCGGAGACTGCGGCCGGGAGATAAAATTCCGCCTTCGGGCCGCCCGCCTCCTCGCTCAGGAAGTCGCGGAACTGCGTGTCGAGTCCGGGAAAGAGCGCGGGGGTGAAGCCCCAGCAATTCATCGACACGATTTCATCGCCGGAAAAAGTCCGGCCCTCGCCCACGTTCACCGCGGCAATCCCGGGATGCTCGACGATGGAGCGCAGCTCGTCGTCGGTGCCGCGGACCGCCGCCACGCCGCGCGAGACGACACCGTGCTCCGAGAGCGTATTGGCCAGCCGGAAGCCCACCATCGCAAACACGGGCGTGGGGTCGGCCGCAGGGTCGCGCGCCAGGAATTTCGCCAGCTGCACGAAGGAGTCGGCGCCGTAGAAATCGTCCGCGTTGATCACGGCGAAATTTTCCTGAATCGCGTCGCGCGCGCACCACACCGCGTGGCCGGTGCCCCACGGCTTCTCGCGCTCCGGCGGTGCCGAGTAAGTCGGCGGCAGCAGATCGAGCGATTGAAACACGTAGTCCACCTGCGCCCGGCCGGCGTAGCGCGCGCCGATTTTTTCGCGGAAGAGCGCCTCGAAATCGCGCCGAATCACAAACACCACACGCGTGAAGCCCGCCCGCAGGGCATCAAACACCGCGTAGTCGAGCACGGTCTCGCCGCCCGGACCGACCGGATCGATTTGCTTCAGCCCGCCGTAACGCGAGCCCATGCCCGCAGCGAGGACGACAAGGGTGAGTGCCATTGCCAAAAACAAACCGGGCGCGGGCCGCACGGTCAATCCGCGACGCGGCCCAAGCGTCGATTGGGACGCAGCTCAGTTTTTTGCAATTTGTAGGGCCGCCGTTTGTCGGCGTGCCGTTTCGCGAACGCACTGAGGCACGGCGACGAGCGCCGGCCCTACAAAAAAACCTGCGGGAAACTGAGACGCGACCCGTCGATTGGACACCGCGATTACCCGCCCGTTTTCAGGTGCTCCAGATCCGCCGCTGCGCCTCGACGAAGCGCCCGACGATCGGGCCGTGCAATGGATGGCGGCCGGCGACCACGCGCTGCCGCCCGCCGATCCACACGTCGCGCACGGCGCGGCGCTCCAGGGCAAACACGATGTTCGCCAGCAGCGCGCCCGGCTCCGCCCCCGCGATCGAGGGATCGAAGAGATTGACGGTGAAAAAATCCGCGGGCCGCCCGACTTCGAGCGCGCCGCCCGTCGCACCGAGGCTGCGCGCACCCGTCACCGTCGCCGCATGAAACAGCGCCGTCGCCGGCTCCGCCGCGATCACGCCGCGCTGTCCGTGTTGGACGCGGAGCTGATATTCCAAGAGTCGCGCCTCCTTCAGCAGATCGATCTGCGCGTGGCTATCCGTGCCGAGGGCGATTCCGGTGCCGGCGGCGAGGAGTTTCTCCGCCGGCGCGGTGTCGATCCCGAAATTCTGCGCCGTGATTGGGCAGAGGCAGACGGTCGCGCGCGCGGTGCCCAGCAGTTTCACGTCGTCGTCGGTCAGTTGGATCGGGTGAACGGCGGTGAAGCGCTTGTCGAGGAAGCCGAGTTCGGCCAGCTGCGCGAGCGGCGTGCGGCCGGCCGGGAGACTCTCGCCCGGGAGGGGCGCGACGTGCGCGTGCCACCGCATCCGCTGCGCGCGCGCATACATCGCGACAACCTTCAGTTGATCGACCGACAGCACGGCCGGCAAATCGGCGCCGAGGCCGAGCCACACTTCGTCGGCGAGAAATTCTTTTTCCACCAGCACGCGCAGGTTTTCCACGTCGCGGACAAACGGCTCCGCACGCTCCGGCGCCACGTTGAGCAGCGCGAGGCGGATACCCACCTCGTGCGCCGCGCGGATGATTTCGCGACGGACGAAATTCGGCTCTGCCGTCGTCGCACCCTCCGGTGCCGGCGACACGAAATGAAATTCCCCCACGCACGTGATCCCCGCGAGCAGCATCTCCATGAACGCCATCCGCGCCGCATCGAAAATCTCCTCGCCCGTCGCTCGCCCCGCGGCCCGGCCCAGCGCCGCCGCCCAGCCGGCAAGCGGATCGCCGGGCGCACCGCGGCGCTCGGTGCGCCCGCGCAGCACACGGTGAAACGAGCGCGAGTGGGTGTTCACCAAGCCCGGCAGCGCCGCCTGGCCGTCGAGCCGCCGCGCCGCCGCGAGATCGGCGGGCTCGCGCGAGAAGCGCGTGATGCGCCCCGTGAGGTCCGCGAAAAACGCGAGTCCGGTTTCAAATTTTTCCCCGGTGTAAACGCAGTCGGGCAGCCATCCCTGCTCCGTCGCGCCGTGCGGCACGCCGGCCCGTGTCACCGCCGCCGACACCGGCGAGGGATCGCGCGGTGGCATCGGCTGCGGCGGCCGGCTCTCGAAACGCGGCGCACCGCCGCGATTAGCCCGGTCGTCGCGCGAGCCCTGCGGCCCGCGGTCATCGCGGTGCGGGCGGGTATCGGGGCGCGGAGCAGGTTTGCGAGGATCCATTGGGCGGAAGGACCACGGTGCGGAGGATTGCGCGGCGTTCAACGCCCATTGCGGGCGAAAACGACTTTGCCCTCGCCGCCACATTTCAAATTCAACTTCGGCAGCTAAACCGAGTCGCTCTCAGCTGCCCGGGGTCATCGCTCCGTTTTTGGATTTGCGGCTACGGCTCGACAGGCTGTGCGGAGAGTCGGGCCGTCGACCCAACGCGCCGTCGACCCAACGCGCCGTCAGCACGACGACGCCATGGACGTTGCGCGCCCGCAGAATGACATTGAGCCGCGCAAGCGAAACCTGCTTCGGCCCCGCCCAACACAGCTCCATGCTGTAGCCCAATTCGCGCGCGCGCTGCTCCGCCCCGGCAAACACCTCCCGTGAGAGGGATTCAATACCGGCACCGCCTCCTCCGTGTAGTTCAACGCCATGAGCGCGCCCTTAAATCTATCGTGTGCCGACCGGCGCATCGCCGCCATGACCGATCGCACGAGGGGATTCGGTTGGTAACCCGCACGGCCCGCCGCCTGCCGCACCCGCCGCTTGGTCGCCGCCACAACGCGGGGGCTGTCGCGCAACGCGAGCGAGACGGTGGCGGCGGAGAGTCCGAGCTGCCGGGCGAGACTGCGAATGGACGGTTGGGGCATGGGGTGGGAAAGCTCCGCAGCACACGGTGGCGCGCTGGAAAATTAACTGTATATTTTTTAGGCATCGTAGTGCGTCGGTGCCCCCACCATGCTTCGGATCGGAAGTGCGGCTAGTTTCCCACGCCACCTTCCGACCCAAACCCCATGAAAATCACCCCGATGCTGCGGCGCAGCGTGGCCCTCGCCACCCTGCTCGCTATTCCCTCCGGCACCATCCTCGCCCAGGCTCCGGCCGCGGCGCCAAACGAGACGATCAAACTCGAGGAGTTTAGCGTCTCCGCCGACCGCGCGTCCGGCTATCGCGCCCAAAGCGCGATCACCGCCACCGGCTTCGGCGCGAACATCCTCGATGTGCCGGTCACGATAAACGTCCTCACGAGCGAGTTCGTGGCCGACTTGGGCGCCAGCCTCCAAAGCGAGGCGCTGCGTTACGTGCCGGGCTTCATCACCAGTCCCAACTACGAATCCCAGATGATTATCCGCGGATTCAACGGCCTGCAGGCGTATCGCAACGGCCAGTATCGCCGGCAGCTCTATTCCACCTGGGGCATGGATCGCATCGAGGTCATCAAGGGCTCGTCTTCCATTTTCTTCGGCCTCGTCCGGCCGGGCGGTGTCGTGAACTACATCACCAAGAAACCGGAATTCAAAAACCAGGGCGGCGATGCGCGCGTGAGTTTCGGCAGCTGGGATTTCAAGAAAGCCGAACTCAACTACAACTACGGCGGCGAGCATCTCGCGGCCCGCATCGGCGTCGGTGGCATTGATGCCGGCGGCTGGCGCAACGACGATTTCAAGAAGGAGCATTACCTCGGGGGCTCGGTCGGCTGGAAGGTGTTCAAGGACGGGCTTATTACCGTGGACCTCGAAACCGTGCGCCGCACCAATCAGGATCGCGAGTCCGCCGCAGTGCTGCGCACCAACTCCCGCTACCTCGGCAACCCCGCGGCCATTGCGAGCGGCCTCGGTGCTCGGGCGTGGCTCAACGCCAACGGCTTCGCCAGCGTCCCGACGTTCGACATGTTCGCCCCGGTCTTCGGCGCCGGCGATCCCTACGGTCGCAAGGTCACGATGGGCAAGGAGACCTACTCCTTCTATCAATCCTACACCGCCGACCTCGAATACACGCAGAAGATCGGCTCGAGCCTCGTCTATCAGCTCCAAGCCAACTTCGCGATCGACGATTTCGAAATCCTGCGCTCCATCGGCGGCGACCAGGAGCCGTTTGCCGATGGCACGGTGCGCTATCGCTTCGGCAATTTCGCGAACTACCGCGACTCGTATAATTTCGACAACAAGTTCACGTATCGCTTGGCGTTCGCCGACACCAACCACACGCTCGCGTTCGGCGAGGAGTCGCAGCGCGTTTATCAGGACACGCCCGGCTGGTTCGACACCGCGAGCCGGTTCCAAGATGGCCGCTACGGCGCGTTTGCGGTGTGGAATCCGCGCACTCAGGCGCTGCGCAGCGCGCCGACGGAGCGGGCCGCGAGCGCCGAGACGTGGAATATCTCCCGCCGTCGGGCGGAAAAACTCATCGGCTACTACGTTGGCCTTCAATCCGAGTTCTTCGGCGGCCGGCTCCGCACAATTGCGGGCGTGCGTCGCAACGAGTATGATCGCAACACCTACTACGAACGGGCGGTGACCAACCCTGAAATCGCCACGCCCAAGGTCACGGCTAACACGCCGCTCTACGGTGTGCTCGTCAAACTCCTGCCCGATCTCTCGGCCTTCGCCACTTACTCGGAGTCCCTCGAGCCTCAACTTGGCGCGGACGCGGACGGCAAGGGCCTCTCGCCCGTCACCGGCAAGGGCTACGACGTCGGCTTGAAGACCGCACTCCTCAAAGGCCAGCTCGCCGGCTCGATTTCGTTCTATGGAGTGAAGCGCGAGAACCTCTCCTCGCGCGACAGCGCCCGCGAAGTCGCGACCGCCCGCCAGCCGTGGTTCACCTACGGCGATGCCGAGGAGTCGCAGGGCATCGAGGTGGACCTTTCCTACAACCCGCAGCGCAACTGGCAGATTCTGCTCGGCTATTCGCATATGACGAAAGCCGAGACGGTCGCTTCCACGGCGCCCGCGCGCATCGGCCTGCCGCTGGCGGCGGTGCCAAAGGATTTGCTGCAGCTCTGGACGAAATACGATGTGCGCTCCGGCCCGTTGAATGGCTGGTCGTTCGGCGGCGGACTCCGCGACAGTTCATCGGCGCGCTTCGCGGCAGATCCCAATGTCGTCGCAAAGATGCCCGCCTACACGACGCTCGATCTTCTGTTGCAATACCGATTCAAGCTCGGCAACCGCGACGCGCACGCCCAGCTCAACGTGAAGAACGTCACGAACAAGGAGTATCGCGAGAGCAATTTCGCCGCCTTCGGCGACCCGCGGAATTTCCTGCTTTCGCTCAGCACGAAATTCTGAGCCCTGCGCGATCACGCCGCGCGGTTCCGCCGCGCGGCATTTTTTGTGCGGTAGATTGCAAACAAGTGCGTTGAGGCCCGTGCGGCGGGCGCACTATCGTCCGGCAATGAGCCAATCCGCCCCCCTCCCCCGCATCCGCCTGCTCGCCACCGGCGGCACGATCGCGGGCGCGCAGACCGGCGGCGGCGCGCGCGGCTACCGCGCCGCGGCCGTTTCCACCGAGGAACTCGTCGCCGCGGTGCCGCAGCTCGCCGCGCTCGCGCAGCTCGAGGTCGAACGCGTGGCCGCCATCGGCAGCCAGGACATGGACGAGCTCACGTGGCTCAAACTCGCCGCTCGCGCCCAGGCCGCGCTCGACACGCCGGAGATCGCGGGCGTCGTGATTACACATGGCACCGACACGATGGAGGAGACGGCGTATTTCCTGAACCTCATCCTCCGCACGGAAAAGCCCGTCGTGCTCGTCGGCGCGATGCGCCCCGCCACCGCCATCAGCGCCGATGGCCCGATCAATCTCTACAACGCCATCGCCGTTGCCGCGCACACCGACACCCGCGGCCGCGGCCGCGGCGTGCTCGTCGTCGCCAACGACGAGATTCACTTCGCCCGCGAGATCGCCAAGACCGACACGACGCAGGTCGGCACCTTTCGCAGCGGTCACCACGGGCTCGCCGGCCTCGTCAACGCCGGCCGCCTCCACCTCTATGCGCCGCCCGTGCGGCGGCACACGGCGCGGAGCGAGTTCGCGCCGCGTGGCGTGGGCGTCCCGCCCGTGATCATGGGCGAGACGCCCATGCCACTCCCACCCCTCCCGCGCGTGGACATTCTCTACGCCCACGCCGGCATGGGCCGCGACCTGATCGATGCCGCGGTGCGCGCCGGCGCGAGCGGACTCGTGATCGCGGGCGTG
>JANXSC010000611.1 GCA_025352845.1 Opitutaceae bacterium | reverse complement strand
GATCGCGAGCCCGGGCCACGTGATGAAGGAGATCGTGCACAAGATTAAGGGTGCGCTCTTCGGCAAGGCGACCGGAGCGAAGGAATTTACCGACCTGCTCAAGCTGCTCTACGAGGTGTTCATGGTCGGCCGCCGCAACGGCCTCATCGCCCTGGAGGAGCACGTGATGGATCCAAAGAAGAGCGCGATTTTCCAGCGCTATCCGGACATTCTCGCGCATCACGAGCGCCTGGAATTTATCACCAACAGCCTGAAGCCTGTCATCGACGGCAAGATTAAGCCCGACCAGCTGGAGGAGCTGATGAATTCGGAGCTTCACGCCAAGGCCGCCGAGGCGGAGCACCCCATTCACATTCTCCAACTCGTCGGCGACTCGCTGCCCGGCATCGGGATCGTCGCGGCGGTGTTGGGCATCATCAATACGATGAACGCCATCGCCGAGGGCCCCGCGGCCGTCGGTGAAAAGGTCGCCGCGGCGCTCACCGGCACGCTGCTCGGAATTTTCGTGGCCTACGGCTTCGTCAACCCGCTCGCAAACCGGATCAAATTCAACAACTCGGGTGACGAACTTTTTCTCAAGTGTATCAAACAGGCTGTCGCCGGTTTTGCCAAGGGTCTCGCGCCGATGACGGCGGTCGAGGTCGCGCGCCGCTCGCTCGACAGTCATGTCCAACCCGGCGCGAGCGATCTCGAGGCCATGCTGAAGGCGATGGCGCCGGCGAAATAAGGAGCACGCACGACGATGTCCGGCTCCGGTGGTGCATGGAAGGTAGCATACGCGGACTTTGTGACCGCGATGATGGCGCTATTCATGGTGCTGTGGATTTCCGCGCAGGATAAGGAAATCCTGATCGCAACCTCGGAGTATTTTCAAAACCCGTTCAAGTCGCCCATGGACGCCTCGTCGGGTGTGATGCCCTTCAACAACACCAAGAGCTCACAGAGCCAGGGCCGGGAGAAGGGCTCCGAGAAGGCGCAGGACCGCGACAAGCAGGTGCAGATGACGTTTCTCAATTCCGTCGCCGCCGATTTCTACCGGCTGCTCCACCTTGACGAAACCCTCGACAGCAAACCGATCGACATTCGTGTGACGACGGACGGCCTCCGCGTGACGCTTTTCGATCGGGTGAAGCGCCCGCTCTTTCAACCCAACTCCACCGAGTTCACGGAGTGGGGGATCTTCGTCCTGCAAAACATGGCGTGGACGATCGAGCGTCACGCCTTCAACGTCACGATCGACGGACACGCGCGCGGCGCAGCGGACGAGGCGAAGCCCGATTATTCGAAATGGGAACTCTCCGCCGACCGCGCCAACTCTGCGCGCCGCCGCCTCGTGCACTACGCCGTCGATCCCAGGCAAATCGAGCGCGTGACGGGCTACGGCGACACCCGGCCACCGGAGGGTGAGACCGCCGAATCCGAATCGACGGACCGGTTGACGCTGAATCTCACGCTCACCTCCAAGAATCGTTTCAAAGACAGCAAGCTCGTCGATCGGCCGGTGCCGATGACGCCGGCACCGACGGAGACTATCTCGCATTGAAATCATTTCTCGAAGGGAAAAGGAATCTCGGCACCGAACCGTTGCGGTTGGTCGCTCCGGCGCGGGCCTCGCATTGCGATCTCGCCCGTCAGGGTCTCGCGCACGCGGCACCGGGCGCGGCTCATTCCCACGTCGAGGTCGTGAAGGAAGGCGACAAGATCGTCCGACTGGTTGTGCACTGCGCCTGTGGTGAGCGGGTCCAGGTCGAGTGTCTCTATCCCGCCGGGCGGCAGTAAGGGGCAATTCCTGCCGCTGGCGGAGGACGTGAGCTGCCGTTCCTTAATCGAGCGGTGTTGCGGTGATTTCTAATATTTTAAGACACGTAACAACAGTTGTTTGCGGACAACTATATCTTACGGGCACGCGGTTGGCTAAACCAACGTGCCATGAATATCGGACTCTACCAAAGTGCCTCTGCCCTCTCGGCGCTGGAGCGTTGGCAGGAGAATGTGTCCCAGAACATCACGTCGAGCCAGACGAGCGGCTACCGCAAGCGCACGATGAATTTCTCGACGCAGACCGGCGGCGAGCTGCACTTCGAAAAGCGGTCGCGCCTGGGCGGCGAGTCGGCGATACCGATGACTTTTCCGAAGGTGAACACGGGGATCAGTTTCAGCCCCGGCGAAACGCAGCCCACGAAGCGCGAACTCGACGTCGCGATTCAAGGCGAGGGATTTTTCGAGATTAAGAGCCAGGACGGCACGCTGGCCTACACCCGCAGCGGACAATTTCAGCTCCGCGCCGATCGCACGATCGTCACGGGGTCGGGCGCGGAAGTGATGAGCGATGGTGGGGCGCCCATCACGGCAATCTCCGGCACCGGCGCGATTACGATCAATCGCGATGGCACGATTGTCCAGGGCGACACGTCGCTCGGTAAACTCGCGGTGCGCAAATTTCCCGACAACGCCGCGCTCACCCCGCTCGCTGGCGGGCTCTTCGCCGCCAACGGCACCGCGCCGCAATCGGTCGAATCACCCGATCTGATGCAGGGCTACGTCGAGGGCAGCAACGTGAACGCGCTGCGCGAGATGGTGGACCTCGTCCTCATTTCCCGGGCCTACGAGGCCAATCAGCGGATCATCAAGGCGGTCGACGATCAGATGCAGAAGACGCTCGACGCGATTGGCTGAGCCCGCCCCGCCCATGAATTCCCCATACAGACAACCGCAATCACGACTGCCTGGCCGAGCGCGCAATGGGGGCGCGCCGGCTCCAGGCGGCGTGGTTGAATTTCAAGTCCGCTCCGCATGAACCTTTCACTTTATTCTGCCGCCACCGGCATGGAGGCCCAGCAGCTCAACCTCAACACGATCGCGAACAACCTCGCGAACGTGAACACCCCCGGCTTCAAGCGCAGCAAGATCGAGTTTCAAGATTTGCTCTACCAGAAGCCTCGCGCCTCGGGCACGGACTCCGGTGGGGGCAACCTCGTCCCGACTGGCATCGAGGTCGGCAACGGCTCGCGCGTCGCGGCGACCTCCAAGGTTTTCACGCAGGGTCAGCTCACCAACACGGGTGAGAAACTCGATATCGCGGTCCAGGGTGACGGTCTTTTTGAAGTGCAGCGCCCCGATGGCACGGTCGGCTACACCCGTGCCGCTTCGTTCAAACTCAGCGCCCAAGGCCAAGTCGTCACGATCGACGGTCTACCGGTGCTGAGCGGCTTCCAGCCGATTCCTCCGGGTGCGACGAACGTCGCCATCGCGGAAGACGGTCAGGTCACGGTCCAAACCGCGGCCGGGTCGAAAAATTTTGCCATCACGCTCACGCGCTTCGCCAATCCCTCCGGCCTGCGCAGCCTCGGCGGCAATCTCTACGAGGAGACCCCGGCGAGCGGCACGCCCGAGACCGGCAAGCCCGGCGAGCAGGGCTTCGGTCGCACGGTCCAGGGCTACATCGAGGCCTCCAACGTGAACATCGTGGAAGAGATGGTGAACCTCATCGTCGCCCAGCGCGCCTACGAGATAAACTCCAAGTCGATTCAGACCTCGGACGAGATGCTCCAGAACATCGCGAACATGAAACGCTGATGAAGACTTCGACCCAGATTTTCCGGTTTCTCGCGCTGATCGCGACGGCTCTGCTGGCCAGCCCCGTGCAGCTTCCGGCTGCGGACGACGAAGTGGCTCCCGCTTCGGCCGCAACGCCGTTTACGCGCGAGCAATTTTTGTCGGGCCTCACGCGCGCCCTCACCACGCATTTCAATCTCGAAGGCGAACTTCAGATCGAATTGCTCCGGGTCTGGGCGCCGCCGGCCCGCACTGCGGCGGTGTGGGATCTCAACGTGCTGGATTTTCCCGTGGCCCCGGCCTCTTCGATGATGGTGCGCTGCCGCCTGATGGCAGACGGTGCGGTTGCTCTCGACACGACTCTCGTGGTCAAGGCCCAGCTCTGGCGCGATGCCTGGGCGAGCCGCGTGCCGTTTGCGCTTGGGGCATTGTTCGATGTCACCGCGCTGGAAACCCGTCGCGTCGATCTGCTGCGGGAGCGCGATGTCTTGCCGGCCTCGGTGGGTGATCGCACGTATGTTTTTTCCCGCGCCATTCCGGCGGGCCGTTTGCTCACATGGCGCGATGTCACGCGCCGCCCACTCGTGAAGAAGGGCGAGCTCGTCGAGGTGTCGGCGCATGAGGGGCCGCTCCAAATCACGATGAAGGCGCTCGCGATGGAAAACGGGGCGCAGGGCGAAACCGTCACCGTGCGCAATCCCGAGTCCCGGAAAAATTTCACCGCCCTGGTGATCGATGAAAACCGCGTCCAGGTCCGCTTCTAAACCATGAAAATTTCCTTCGCCCAGTGTTCGCCCCGCCGCCTCGCCGCCGCCCACACCGCGTGGTCGCTCACGGTGTTCGCGCTCTTCACACTGCTCCTCCTGGCGGTCACCCCGGGTCTGCGGGCCGAATCGCTGTGGTCGGCCAACGGCCAGACCTCGCGCAGCATGTTCGCGGATCGCAAGGCTGCGGCCAAGGGCGACATCCTTACGATTGTCGTTTCCGAATCGGCGGTCGCCCAGAGTTCGCAGAGCAAAAAATCCTCGCGCGACTCCAAACTGGAGGACGCCATCTCGCGTTTCATTTATCCCGGGCTTGGTTCCCACCGGGGCGAATTGCCCGGCATGGCAGGCACAGGGAAGAGCACCTACTCGGGTAGTGGCGATGTCAGCAATTCGCAGAGCCTCTCCGCCCGGGCCGCCGTGCAGGTCACCGACGTCTTGCCCAACGGCAACCTCGTGATCGAGGGCGTGCGCGTCGTGACATTTTCCGGCGAGACGCAATACGTCGTCCTGCGCGGGATCGTGCGCTTCGACGATATCTCCCGCGACAATAGCGTGGTCTCGACGAACATTGCGGATGCCCGCGTCGAATTTTACTCCGAGGGCTCGCTCACCGAAGCGCAGAAGCGCGGCTGGCTCGCCAAGGTTTACGAAAAACTCCGCCCGATCTGAGCCGACGAAAAATATCCCGTAGGATTTGGAACGGATTCCACCGAACATGATGTTCACTCACGCAAATTTTCCCTTTTCCCGCTCGGCGCTTCGCTCGCTCGCGGTCGTCGCCCTGTGTGTTTTCCCGAACGGCTCGGCGCACGCCTCTCGCCTCAAGGATCTCACACTGGTCGAGGGTGGCCGCGACAATCAGCTCGTCGGCTACGGTCTCGTCGTTGGACTCGCCGGCGACGGTGACAGCAACGCCGTCGCGACGCTCCGCAGTGTCGCCAATCTCCTCCAGCGCTACGGCCTCACGGTCAATGCCGCGGACCTCAAGGCCAAGAACGCCGCCGCCGTCATGCTCACCGCCGAGATTGGCGCGTTCATGAAGCCCGGCTCGCGGATCGATGTGAACGTCGCCTCGATGGGCGACGCCAAGTCGCTGCAGGGCGCCGTGCTGTTGCAGACTCCCTTGCTCGGTGCCGATGGCCGCGTCTATGCCGTCGCCCAAGGGCCCATCGCCGTCGGTGGATTTCTCGGCGGCGCGGGTGGCGCCGGCGGATCGACCGTGCAAAAAAATCATCCGACCGTCGGCAGTATTTCCAGCGGCGCCATCGTGGAGCGCGAGATCCCGGCGGTCTTTGTGCGTGACAACACGGTCCGGCTGCTTCTGCACAATCCCGACTACACGTCCGCGGCTCGCATGGCCGATGCCATCAACGCGCGCTGGCAATCCTCGGCCAGCCCGGTCGATGCCGCGACGATTACCGTGACGCTGCCCATCGCCTATCGCGGCCGCGACGTCGCGTTCATCGCCGACCTCGGCCAGATTGAATCTTCCACCGACACGCTCGCGCGCATCGTGATC
>JANXSC010000593.1 GCA_025352845.1 Opitutaceae bacterium | reverse complement strand
CTCGTGTGCGCCCCGATGCGGTCCCAGACATCGCCCTTCAGTTCGCGCCGGGAAAATTCCTTGATCGCCTCGGCGGCGAGGCCGCGGAACTCGTCATCAGGAATCGGTTTGCGACCGTAGCCGACGAGATAGAAATCGGCTGGGAGCAGGTTGTCGTAGCTAAGATTATAAACCGCCGGGATGAGCTTGCGGGCCGTGAGGTCGCCGGAAGCGCCGAAGATGACGACCACCGTCGGCGGCGCGCCACGGTGCTTGCTGAGACCATTCAGGAACGGGTGGCGCGGTGAGTCGGACATGAGGATGCGGGAGTGTTCCGAGCGCGCTCGGAGTGGCGCAAGGGAAATGCGCGTGCGCGTGCGAGGCAAGTTCGCCGTTCAACAGTCGGAAACAAAAAGCGCTACGGCCGGAAATGTTTCGCGAAGAGCGGCACGTTTTCGAAATGGAGAATCTCCGGCTCGGCCGCTGCTGCGTTACCGGCCGGAAACGTGACCTCGACAATGTCGCAGCGAAAAGTCCGCGGCTTGGTCGGCAGTCGCGCGAGATAGACGTCCGCCGCGCGCCGTAGCACACGCTTCTTCCGCTCGTCGACCGCATGATACCCCGGCACGAGCGCACCCGCGCCGCGACTCTTCACCTCGACAAACACCAGCACCTCGCCATCGCGACACACCAAATCGATCTCGTCGCGCCGGTCGCGGGGGCTGCGCCAGTTGCGCGCGACGATCGTGAATCCACGCTTCCGCTTCAGCCACGCGGCGGCGAGGCGTTCACCCTGCCCGCCCCGATCGGCGTCCGCTCGCCACGGCCAGATTCTGCGCAGGAAGCCGAACATGGCGGGCGGTTATTTTTTCTCCGCCGCTTGGAACTCTGCCAGCTGGCGCTCCGCCGCGGGAAAATCCGGCGTCCGGCGCACAACCTCGCGCGTGAGCATGATCGCCGCGGCCCGGTCGTCGCGGGAAAAATATTCCCGCGCGATCTCGAGCATCTGCGCCGCGCGGCCGCGATCGCCAGTGAGGAAAAGCCGCGCGGCCGTGAGCATCGCGGGGAGGTTGTCGGTCTCGCGCGCCTTGCGCAGCTGCGCGAGCAGGGCCGCGGCCTCCTCTTCGCCCGTGAGCAGCTCCTTCCTTTCCACCGAGGCCTTCTTCCCGGCCGGCGGCGGCTCCCACTCGGCAAGCGCACGCTGCGCCGCCGCCCAATCAGGGGACCGGCGCACAATCTCGCGCGCGAGCGCGACGGCCGCGGCGGTATTGCCCGCAGCGTGTGCTTCGCGGGCGATCGTGAGGAGTAGCTGCGCGCGCGCCTCGTCGCCGTTGGCAAAAAGCCGCGCCGCCTTCACCGCCGCCGGCAGATCGCTCTGGCCGAGGCCTATCCTCACCTGCGCGAGCCGCACCTCGCCGTCGCGCGGCCCGAGCCACTCCGGCCTCGGCTTCAACGCCTTCACCTGTTGGATGTGCCGCGCCGCGTCGGCCCAGCGCTGCGCCTCGACGAGCGCACGGAGGCGATCGAAAAACACTTGCTCGGCCACCGTCGCACCCGCTTCGGCCGCGCGCAGCGCGCCCGGCGCGAACGGCGCGGCGCACATGACCACGAGTCCGGCGAGCCGTGCGCGCGACATGGCGACTACGCCGGCACGGGCGCGGCAGCGGGCGTCGCGGGGGGCCGCGCGCCGACGACCGACTCCGCGAGGTTGCGCGGCTGCGCCTCGGGCTCACCGCGCTCCGGGTTGAACCGCATCGACACGGTCTTCGACACGCCGCGCTCCTCCATCGTCACACCGTAAATCACCTGCGCAGCCGAGACCGTGCGCTTGTTGTGCGTGATGATGATGAACTGCGACTCATCGACGAACTTCTTCAACAGTTCCGTGAAACGGCCGATGTTGGACTCATCGAGCGGCGCATCGAGTTCGTCGAGCAAACAGAATGGCGACGGCTTCACCATGTAGAGCGCGAAGAGCAACGCGACTGCCGTGAGTGTTTTCTGTCCGCCCGAGAGCAGCGTGATGCCCTTGAGCTTCGTGCCCGGCGGCTGCGCCACAATCTCGATGCCGCTCTCCAGAATGTCGTCGGTCTGGATCAACTCAAGGTGCGCCCGCCCGCCGCCGAACAGCGTGTGGAACGTATACTCAAAGTTTTTCCGGATCTGCTCGAACGTGATTTGGAACTGCTGGAGCGAGGTCTGGTTGATCTCGTCGATGACCTTGATGAGTTCCGCCTTCGCGGTCGTGAGATCGTTGACCTGGCCCTGGAGGAAATCGTGGCGCTGCTTCAGCTCGGCATATTCCTCGATGGCGACGAGATTGACCGCGCCCATGCTGTTGAGCCGTTGGCGCAACGCATCGACCTCGGCCTTGACCGCGCCCCATTCGGGCTTTTCCAGCCCGGCCAGATCTTCTTCGGACGGCTCGCCGCGGGCCCTCTGTTTTTTGCGCTTCGGTTTCTCGACGTCGGCGGACGGGGTTTCCGCCGCATCTTCATCCTCGTCGAGATCGAGCGGCTTGAGGCCCTCGGGCTCGTCGTCGGCCCGCCAAAGCTGAAGCCGCCAGTCGACCGCACCGACCTCGGTCTGAAATTCCCGCGCGACTTCTTCGACGAGAAACTGCGCGCGCTGGCGGTTCTCGGCGAGTCTGACTTCGTGCGCACTCAACTGATCGTGGGCTGATTCCGACTCGTCGCGCACCGCGTGTTGTGCCGCTTCCAGCGCGTTAATCGCCCGCTCTACGTCGACGAGTTCAATGCGGATTTTTTCCACCTGCTCCTGCGCCACGGCAAAAGTCTCGGCCAATTGCGAACCACGCGACCGCTGCTCCTCGGCTTCGCGCTCCAGCTCGACGGTCTGCTCGGTCCAAGATTCGATTTCCGTCTGCCGCTGGATGAGCAACTCGCTCAACTGCTGGCGCCGCCGCTCCATTTCACCGAGGCCGCGATCGATGACCTCGACCTTCTGCCGGCGCTCCGCGAGTTCGAGGCGGGCTTGCGCGAGAGTTTCCCGCTTTACGTCACGCTCGGTGCGCACCTCGGTCAGGCGCGTTTCGAGCTGGCGGATCTTTTCGCGCTGCGCGGTGGCGGCGGCATCGGCGGCGTTGAGTCCGACCTGTGCTTTTTCCCAGCGGACGTGGGCTTCGTTGCGCGCGTGCTCCAGCCCCGCGAGATCGTTTTCCATCCGGCCAAGCCGATTGGCGGCGCTATCGAGATTCTGGCGCGCATTACGTTGCTCGGCTTGCACGGCCGCCAGGCTTTGGGTCGCGGCCAGCACGTCTCCGCGCCGCTGCTCCAAGTTCTGCTCGGCTTCGGTGAGCTGGAGATTGAGCGCGTCGATCGCGGCCTTCTGCTCGTCGTGAATCTTCTGATCCTCGGCGAGCGCCTTCGCAGTTTCCCGCAGATCGATCTCGCGCTGCACGATGCTGTGCGCCGCGCGCTTGGTGCTGTGGTGGCCCCCGTAAATCAACCCACGCCGGTCCACGAGATCACCCTTGCGCGTCGCGACCGCGAGAAACGGAAAGGCCGGGTTCTCCTTCCAAAATTCCAGAAACGCCCCGAGATCGTCCGCAATGTAGGACTCGCGCAACACGCCGAGCGCCGGGTGCGACGCCGCCGTGTCGCTGACCGCCTTGGCGGCCGGCACGAGGCCCGGGGGCAGCTCGAAAAATCCCTCGGTCCGCAAGCCCATCTCCGAAACGCGCAGCACCGCGGAGCCAATCTGCTCCGCATCCAGCTGCGCCAAAATCCGCCGCGCCGTCGCGAGATCGCTCACGCTGATGGCTTTGGCGGCGTTGCCGAGGATGGCCTCGACCGCTTTGCCAAACTCCGCCTGCACGGCGAGCCCCTGCATGATCGGCGTGACCTTCGCGCCGTTGAGCGCGGCGTCGAGCCGGCCCTGCAACACGGCCTTCGCGCCCTCGCCGAAACCTTCCCACTTTTCCTGCAACTGCTGGAGCAGCCGCAGCCGCGCCGTGCGCTGCGCGAGCGTGCGATCGATTTCGGAGAGCTTGCGCTGCGCCTCGCGAAATTCGCGCGTGAGATCGGTGATGACCTGCTGCGCCGTGACACTCTCGCCGTGCGCGCGGGATTTTTCCACCGTGGCTTCCTCGGCGCGGGCGTCGGTCTCGGCCGCGAGCTGTTCGGCGGCGGTCTTCTGGGCGCGGACCCCGTCGAGTTCTTGCGCCAGCGACTCGTGTTTGTGCACGCTGGTCTTTTGATCGACCTCGTAGCCGGAGCAGTCGGTGCGCAGCCGCGCGACCGTGCTCTCGAGCTGGAGCAGGTGAAACTTCGCCTGGTTCAGCTCCTGTTCCAGCTTGCTCAACTCGCCCTCGATGATCGCGAGCTCGCGGTTGCGCTGTTGGAAAACCGCATCGCTGCCGCCGAGCAACTCCAGCTGGCTCTGTTTGTCCAGCGCCCCGGTGTCGACCTGCGCGGACACCTCGCGCAGCTGCATCTCCACCTCGCCGAGATTGTCCCGCGACGACGCCAGTCGGTCCTCAAGCCCATTCCGCTTAATCGACGCGAGGTTGGCGGCGTTTTCTGCGGCGTCTTTCTGCGAGCGCACATCATAGACCGCTTGCTGCGCATCCTGCACGCGTTGGTTCAAGCGGCTGCGGTGATTGCGCTTTTCGGCGAGGGCCGATTCCTGTTCCTCGAGATTCGCCCGCCGCGTCTGCGCGTCAGCCCGCAATGCCCCGACCTTGCCTTCAAGTTCGCCCAGCGTGGCGGAAAGCTGCGCGTGGTGAAACCCACTCCAGCCCAGCGCGAGATGCCGCAGCCGGTGGTTGAGCCGCTTGTAGCGCATCGCCTTCGACGCCTGCCGGCGGAGACTCCCAATCTGCCGCGACACCTCGCCGATCACATCGGCCACACGCGCCATGTTCAGATCGGTGAGGGAAAGTTTCTGGAGCGCCTCGCGCCGCTGGGATTTGTATTTCGTGATGCCCGCCGCCTCCTCGAACACCGCGCGCCGCTCCTCCGGCTTCGACGACAGGATCTGATCGATCTGGCCCTGCGCCATGATCGAGTAGCTCGTCCGGCCGACACCGGTGTCCATGAAAAGCTTTTGGATGTCCTTCAACCGGCACGGCTGGCCGTTGAACGCATACTCGCTCTGGCCGTCACGGTGCACGCGCCGCGTGATTTCGATTTCGTGAAATTCGCTGCCGAGCTGCTTCTCGCAGTCGGTGAGGAGCAGCGAGACCTCACAGAGCTGAGCCGGCTTGCGCGTGTCGGCGCCCTCGAAAATCACATCCTGCATCTTGCCGCCACGGAGCGCCTTCGCGCTCTGTTCACCCAGCACCCAGCGGATGGAATCGGCGACGTTGGACTTGCCGCAACCGTTCGGCCCGACGATCGCCGTCACGCCCGGTTCGAACCGGAGCGTGGTGGGATCGGCGAATGATTTGAAGCCGTGCAGCTTGAGCGCCTTGAGATACATGCGGGATGGAAACGGCCGATTGAAGGACGCCATCCGCGCCCCGCAATGGAAAAACCGGAAAGATTGTTCACACGTATTGCTCCGACTTCTCCTCACGGCTCAACACCGCGGAGCTGGCTTCGCGGTGTTTGCGGTCAAGCCCGTCTCGGCACCATCTCACTGATAGAAGAACGTGAAGGTCATCTCCTGCTGCGTGCCGAGAACGGCTTTCATGTCGTCGGTCCACGGGCCGTAGGGCGAGCGGTCGTTGATGGCGCTGACGCACGCGCGCGAGCCGGTCGCACTCGCGTTCGATTCGACGGTCTTGATCGAGGTGATCTTGCCCTCGTCGTTCATGATGAATTTCACGGAAACGGTGCTGCCGCCGGCGGGCATTCCCACCATCTGCAAAATGATGCGCTCCCACTGAATCTGCACGCTATCGATCATGCGTTGGAGGTAGGCCCCATACTGGCTGAACTTCGCGTCGATGGCGGTGAGACCGACGTTCGTCGTGCCGATGCGCTGCTCCGTGAGGATGGCCGGGCGCACCTGCTGCGTCTGCACCACCTGCGGGCGCGGTTTCCGTGGATCGATGGCGGGCTGCAGCGAGGTCGCGCCTTCAAACGCCTTGGCGTCCTTCACGCCGTCGACTTTTTCCGGCACGTCGCGCGCGCTGTCGAGGCGCTTGGTGATGTTGGCGGCGAGGCCGGCTGTGTTTTCACCCTGAAATTTCTCTGCGCCCGACAGAGGATTCTGTTCTACGCGCAAGGTAGCATCCAGGCGGACAAAGCGAAGGTCCTTCCAGTCACGCGGCAATTGAACGGTCGAGTTCTTAAAGACGTCTTCAATCTCGGGATAAACGAGACCAAATTGTCTCACACCAACGCCCCCCGGCTGCACGTTCTCTCGCGCGAACGAACCCTCAACAACGCAGATTCGCATTCCGTAACGGTTAAAAAACTCAGCTGTGATTTTCGGTGCGATGACTTTCTGTGATTCGTTTCGAATCATAAACACCACGGAATCTTTGCCTATTTCAATGCGCTTCAAAAACGGCAAATCTAACGAAACTTCTCCCCGGACAATTTCGAAAACATGCGAGGCATCCCCGAGAGCGATTCGCGAGATTTCAGTGAAGCTACTTTCCGCCGAGCTACAGATTGTCGGTAGAACTACTCCTAGCAGGTAAAGTAGAGATTTTGTTTTCATAAATCGAGTGCGGTAGAAAACTGCGCCGCGTGCGATTTATTTCTGAAAAATCGACGGATGAAATCGCATGCCGCTAGCACTCAAGCGTCATCCTGATTCAATGGGTTCAATTCAAAAGACGGAAAATTTATCAACATGAATTTTCGCTCGAACCGCGCAAGATGCAGGCGGAAGCACTCGCCGCCAAATCTACTTCGCAAGCTCGTGAAGATAGGCGCGAGGCGTAAGTAGAGTTTAGCCGAGAGGATGACTGAGTTCTCCGGCAGGGACTGTCAGAGAAACATCGTGCCCCTAGCCTTGAAGATCGAAGGGGAATCGCAGACCGTGCCTGCCCTTCCCCTCTATGATCACCCCCGTTGCCCCTCCTGATTCTCTCAGCCGCCGAGATTTTCTTACTCGCGCCGGTTTGCTCACTGTCGCCGCGGCCGGCCTCAGCCAGACCTCGACTTCCGCCGCAAATGCAGCGAGTGCCACGCCCGCTGCGCCCGCTTCATCAGGTCACTACGACATCGGCATTCTGGAAAAATGGTTCTTCGACGGCGGCAACGGCGGTCCGCTGAAATACACGCCGGAGCAAATGGCGATCACGCTCGACGAGATCGGCTTGGACCTCGAGCTCACGCTGCGCAAAGAGGGCCACATCACCCCCGAGAAGGCGCCGGACGAATTGCCGGCGATGGTCGCGGCGCTCGCGAAGAAAAAGCGGCGCATCCTCTGGGTCGCGCTCGACACCGTGCGCCCCGACGAGCCGCACTGGGAAAAGGCCGTCCGCGTCGCGCAGCAACTCGGCGTGCCGCAATACCGCCACCGCGGCTTCCGCTACGAGCGCGGCAAGCCGCTCAAGGCGCAGATCGCGAACTTCAACAGCATGGCGAAGGAGTTCGCCGCCGCGAACAAGGCGATCGGCATCCAGGCCGTTTACCAAATCCACGCGGGCGCGAGCATGGCGGGCAGCGCCGCGTGGGATCTCGATATGATTCTCGACGGCATCGATCCGAAACACTTCGGCGTGGCGTTCGACGCGCAGCACGTGATGGTCGAGGCGACGCAGGCGTGGCCGAACGCCGTGCAACTGCTCGCGCCGCGCACCGTCGCGCTGTGCGTGAAGAGTTTCAAGTTTGAGGGCGACCGCCAGATCGAGGTGCCGCTCGGCGAAGGCCGCGTCAAGAAGGCCATCGTCGATCAAGTCCTCGCCGCGCACGGCGGCCCGCTGCCCATCTGCATTCACAACGAACACTCGAAGCTCGCCCCCGTGCCGTTCGAGCAACGCGCCGCAATCGTCGAGGCGTTCCGCGCGGATGCGCGGGTGCTGAAGGGGTGGCTGGATTTACCAGTGACGTGAACCCAAAGCTGTGTCCGTAACTCCGTAGGGCGTCTGTC
>JANXSC010000577.1 GCA_025352845.1 Opitutaceae bacterium | reverse complement strand
CGGACTGGTTCGCCTTCGACCGCGTCGTGCTCTCGCCGGATTGCGCGGACCTCTTCCACCAGAAAACCATCAACGCGAGCATGGGCTCCTTTGCCCGCGTGCCCACGCACACCGCCGATCTCGCGGCGGCACTCGCGGGCGTGGCCGCGACCACGCCGATCCTCGGCTGCGATCTCGCGGGCGACAGCGTGCATGCGCTGCCACCGCTGCGCGACGCCGTCGTCGTGATCGGCAGCGAGGGCCGCGGGCTCTCGCCCGCCGTCGGGGCGCACATCACGCGCCGCGTGACGATTCCGCGCTACGGCAGCGCCGAGTCGCTCAACGCCGCGATCGCAGCCGCCATCGTGTGCGACAATCTCCGTCGCGCGTGGTAGCGTTGTAGGGCGGGGTTGTCCTGACCCCGCCTTCCAATTCCTCTCATTCCACGCACACTTGGTTTCCCTCATCCGGCCGTCTTGCCACCCCTTACCCGTCATCTCCACTCTTCGCATGAAACCCTCCCTCCTCCTCCGTGCGGCCCTGCTCGCCGCCGTCATTGTCCACCTCCCGTCGCTCCGCGCCGCCGCGCGCGCCGATGACGACGACAAACCCGGCCTCAGCGGCAAGGTCCTCAACCCCGGCACGCGCCACGCCACGCCGGATATCGCGCCCGCCTCCGACGAAGCCGCGCAGGCCATCAAGCGCATGAAGGTCCCCGCCGGCCTCGAAATCAAACTCTGGGCCGCCGAGCCGATGCTCGCGAATCCCGTGGCGTTCAACTTCGACGAACAGGGCCGCATCTTCGTCGCCGAGACCTACCGCTACCGCACCAGCGTCTTCGATATCCGCGACTACATGTGGATGCTCGAGGACGATCTCGCGTGCCGCACCGTCGAGGACCGCACCGCACTGATCAAGCGGCTCTTCGGCAGCGCCGGCGAAAAGGAGCTTTCCCACGAGGGCGAAATCGTCCGCCTGCTCGCCGACACCACGGGCAAGGGCGTCGCCGACAAAAGCTATGTCTATGCCGATGGTTTCAACACGCCGCTCGACGGCATCGCGTCCGGCGTGCTCGCGCGCCGCGGCAAGGTCTGGTTCACGAACATCCCGAGCGTCTGGCAATTTTCCGGCGACACCAAGGCCGAGACGCGCACCGAAATCAGCCGCGGCTACGGCGTGCGTTTCAATTTCACCGGCCACGATCTGCACGGCCTCGCGTGGGGACCGGACGGGAAACTTTATTTCAGCAACGGCGACCGCGGTGCCTCGGTGAAGACGAAGGAGGGCGGCGTCATCTCCGTGCCCGACAGCGGCGCGGTCTTCCGCTGCAATCCCGACGGCTCGCAAATGGAACTCGTGATGACCGGCCTGCGCAATCCGCAGTCGCTCGCGTTCACCGAAAACGGCGACCTCCTCACCGGCGACAACGACTGCGACCAAGGCGACGAGGAGCGGCTCGTGCACGTCGTCGAGGGCGGCGATGCCGGCTGGCGCGTCGGCTACCAGTTTCCCCCGCTCGGCAAAGACAGCCCGTGGTTCGCTAACCGCCTCTGGTGGCAGCGCCACGACGGCCAGCCCGCCTACATCCTCCCGCCGATCTGCAACATCGAGGACGGCCCGTCAGGCATCGCCTACTATCCCGGCACCGGCCTGAACTCCTCCTATGCGGGCAACCTCTTCATCACGCACTTCAAGGGCGCGATCGCGAAGAGCGGCATCTTCACCTACTCCGTCAAACCCAAGGGCGCCTCCTACGAAATCGGCACCGCGAAACCCTTCCTCAGCTCCGCGCTCCCGACCGACGTGAAGTTCGGCCCCGATGGCCGCCTCTACATCTCCGACTGGGCCGACGGCTGGCCGAAATCCAAACGCGGCCGCATCTACGCCATCTCCGATCCGAAGACGGAGAAGGATGCGCTCACGCTCGAAACCAAAGCGCTCATCGGCGGCGACTGGACGAAACGCTCCGCCGATGAACTCGCGAAACTCCTCGGCCACGCCGACTGGCGCGTGCGCCTCGAAGCGCAGTTCACGCTCGCCGAGCGCGGCGACGTTTTGCGTTTCGACAGTGTCGCTTACCCCGTAGGTCAGGTAACTGGTTTAGCTCGCCTCGCCCGCTTTCACGCCATCTGGGGCCTCGGCCAACTTGCGAAAAACGTCACGGGAACTCGCAAAGCAGTCCTCGCTGCGAAGGACTCGGCCTCCGGGAGCACTCAAGCGCCACAGCAATACCCCACGGCTCTCGTATCATTGCGCGCCCTCGTCAACGACTCCGATCCCGAAGTTCGCGCTCAAGCAATCAAGACCCTTGGTGATCGCAATGCCGACGACATGGCCGAACTCTTCATCTCCGCGCTCAAGGATGACAGCAACCGTGTGAAATTTTTCGCCGCCCAAGGCCTCGCCAAACTTGAGCACGCGGCCGCTACGCCCGCCCTCCTCGCCGCACTCCGCGCGAATGACGACAAAGATAACTACCTCCGCCACGCCCTCGTCACTGCGCTCGCTACGTGCGGACAAAGGGTCCACGGGCTGGGCCCAGGACTGCTCGGAGTCGTAACGAATCCATTCGCCGAGCAAGTCACCGCCGCCATCACCGATGGCTCCCGCGCTGTTCGACTCGGCGTGCTGCTTGCCTTCCGCCGCCAGCAGAATCCCGTCATCGCCAAATTCCTCGCTGACTCCGATCCATTGATCGTCCGCGAAGCCGCGCTCGCGATCAACGACGCGCCGATCAACGGCGCACTGCCTGCGCTCGCCACGCTGCTCGAAAAAAATCCATCCGACCTCTCGGTCGGCCTGCGTGCGATCAACGCTCACTTCCGTCTCGGCCAGCCGGCGAACGCAACCGCCCTCGCCGTCTACGCCGCACGCGCCGACGCGCCCGCCAAGCTCCGCGCCGAGGCGCTCGCGCAGCTCGCCCTCTGGCCCACGCCGCCACAGCGCGACCGGCTCGTCGGCATTTATCGGCCGCACGGGGAGAAAATCCGCGACCGCACTGTCGCCGTGAAGGCGCTCCAGCCCATTGTCGCCAGCCTGCTCGCGCCGCCCACGCCCGCGGTGGTGCAGACCGCCACGCTCATCGCATTGCAGGACCTCGAAGTCTCCGGCGCGACCGAAGCGCTTTTCGACGCAGTGAAAAACGAAGCGCTCACCGGCGAGGCCCGCGCGGCCGCGCTGACCACGCTCGACAAAATCAAAGACAAACGTGTCGGCGAAGCCGTCACGCTTGCGAGCGCCTCATCCTCCTCCGCGCTACGCCTCGCCGCCCTCCCGATCGCGACACGGCTCTCGCCCGCCACGGCCGCGCCCGTGCTCGCCAACCTCGTCGCGAAGGGCACGGTCGAAGAACAGAAGACCGCGTTTCGCTCGCTCGGTTTTCTCCGCCACCCCAGCGCCGACACGCTGCTCGCCGAACAACTCCGGCAACTCGCCGCCGGCAAAGTCGCGCCCGCCGTGCAGCTCGAACTCCTCACCGCCGCCGGCCGCCGCAGCGATCCCGCGATCAATGCGCTGCTCGCGCAGCGCGCCGCCGCGATTGCCGCCAGCCCCGATCCGCTCGCGCCGTATCGCGTCGCGCTCGAAGGCGGCGTCGCCTCGCGTGGCGAGCAGATTTTCCGCAATCAGCCGACGCTCGCGTGCATCCGCTGCCACCGCGCCGCCGTCGATGGTGGCGACGCCGGCCCCAACCTCGCCAGCATCGGCGCCAAGCAGTCGCGCGAATACCTCCTCGAATCCATCGTGAAACCCAACGCGAAGATCGCGCCGGGTTTCGACACGATTGTCGTCACGTTGAAAAACGGC
>JANXSC010000575.1 GCA_025352845.1 Opitutaceae bacterium | reverse complement strand
CCACGCTGTTTCTCGACAAGGATCTCAACGTCCGGCGCTTCACCCCGCAGGCGACCAAAATCATCAAGCTCATCCCGGGCGATGTGGGCCGGCCCATCACCGACCTCGTCACGGAACTCAATTACCCCGAACTGGCCGCCGATGGCCGCGCCGTGATCGAGACGCTGGTCGCGGCGGAAAAGCCCGTCGGCACCAGAGATGGCCGCTGGTTCACCGTGCGCATCATGCCCTATCGCACGCTCGACGACCGGATCGACGGCGTGGTAATCACCTTCACTGATAACACGGCGTCCCGCGCCCTGGCCCTGCCGGGGGGGGGGAAACAAGCACGCCAGCCGGGCGAGGCGTCTCGCGCAGCCGACCGCGCACCTCGTGAAATCCAGGCCCGGCGCGCACCAGCCGCGGGCCACACGCTCAAAAAAGCCGCGAAATCCTCCCGTCGCGGGAAAGCCTAAACCGAAGCGTGCCGTCAGCCATAATCCTCCCCGTGCTTTCGAAAACAATAGTCCGTCGTTGTAGGTCAGCCCGCTTGCGGGAGCTTTTCGGGGCGCGCGCAAGCGCGCCGGCCTACGCCGGACAGCTTCGTTCCGGCTAACATCCCCCATGCCTTCAAAGCCTTCCGCTCCCCCGCCGCGCCGCCGCACCCCCGCCGAGCTGCGCGAACGCCGCCTGGAGCAGGAGAACTCGCCCGTGATGGCCGAGCTGCGCCGCCGCGCGGAAAAAAAACTGCGCGCCGAACGGCGGAAGTCGGCCACCCCGCCCGATCCCCCCGCCGCCTACCCGTCACGTTCGTTCCACGAATTGCAGGTCCACCAGCTCGAGCTGGAGATGCAGAACGCGGAACTCAAGGAAACCCGCGACCGGCTGGAAGACACGCTCGAAAAATACACCGACCTCTACGACTTCGCCCCGGTCGGATATTTTTCCCTGAACGAACAGGGCCTGATCCTCGAGGCCAACCTGACCGGCTCGATCCTGCTCGGCGTGGAGCGCTCCAAGCTGAGCCAGCGGCGCCTGCAGGATTTCGTGGGCCCGCGCGACCGGGCGAACTTCCTGGTTTTCCTGAAAAAAGTTTTCGCCCACCCGGTCAAGCAGACCTGCGAAGCGCCGCTGCTCAAGGATGGCGTCGCGTTCAGCGCCGAGTTTCAGGCCGTGTCCGCCGTCTCGCTCAGCCCGCAGAGATGGTGCCGCGTGGCGGTGTCGGACATCACCGCCCTCCGGCAGGCGCAGGCGATCGTGCGCCGCCACGAGGCCCTCTTCCAAATCCTCATCGAGCAGGCGCCAGTCGGCGTGTATGTGGTGGACGAGCAGTTGCGCCTGCAACAAATCAACCCCCATGCCCTGCCGGCGTTCGCGGCCGTCCGGCCGTGGCAAGGCCGCGATTTCTCCGAGGCCGTGCACATCCTCTGGCCGGCCAAGGTCGCGGACGACATCGTCGCGCGCTTCCGCCACACGCTGGCGACCGGCGAGCCGTATCGCGCGGGCGATTTTTCCGCGCGCCGCGACGACCTCGGCGTCACGCAGGCCTACGAATGGCAGATCCGGCGCATCACGTTGCCCGCCGGTGCGCATGGCGTGGTGTGTTTTTTCACCGACATCACCGAGCGGAAACGGACGGAGGCGGCCCAACGCCGGGTCGCGGTGCTGGGCGCCTCGAACCGG
Organism: Opitutaceae bacterium; assembly: GCA_025352845.1. Classification (GTDB taxonomy): domain Bacteria; phylum Verrucomicrobiota; class Verrucomicrobiia; order Opitutales; family Opitutaceae; genus ER46. Next base: position 9,482 of record JANXSC010000575.1, on the reverse strand, counting down.
AAGTTGGAGGCCGAAATCCTCCGTCGTCAGGCCGTCGAGACCGGCCTCCAGCAAATCCAGCGCGACCTCCGAGCGGCACTGGACGAGGCGCGCCAGCTGCAAACCCGCCTGCGGAATCTCTCCCATCAGTTGCTCCGGGCGCAGGAAGATGAGCGCAAGCGGATCAGCCGCGAGCTGCATGACGACATCGTGCAGACACTCGTGGGCATCAGCGCGCATCTGCAGAGCCTCACCCACACGGGCGCCGTCGACCCCGCCGCCCTCCGGCGGCGGATCGGGGGCACGCGGCGGGTCGTGGAGAAATCGATCCACTCCATGCACCGGTTTGCGCGCGAACTCCGCCCCACCCTGCTCGACGATCTCGGGCTCATCCCCGCGCTGCGCTCGCACCTGAAGGAGTTTTCGCAGCTCACGAAGCTCCGCCTGCGCTTCACGGCCTTTACCGGCGTGGAGCAACTGGGGGAAGACTGCCGCACCGTGCTCTACCGCGTCGCCCAATCCGCGCTCGCCAACATCGCCCGGCATGCGGGGGCCACGCAAGTGAGCGTGAGCCTGCGGAAAAGCATGGCCACCGTGTGCCTGGAAATCCATGACAACGGCAAGTCGTTCGACGTGGTCCGGGTGCTCGCCGCCAAGCGCCAGCGGCGTCTCGGGCTGATCGGTTCGCGCGAACGCGTCGAGATGGTGGGCGGCACCTTCGCGGTGGAATCCGCCCCCGGCCGGGGCACCACGGTGTGCGCCCGCGTGCCTTTCAACGGACACTCGCGCGCCGCGGGGGGGGGATGAAAATTCGCCCGCTCATCCGGCGGCACCGGAGTCTTGATTGGCCATGAACCCGCAACGAATCACCGTGGTGCTGGCCGAAGACCATGCCGTCGTCCGTGAAGGGCTGCGCTCGTGGCTGGGCTCGCAGGGCGATTTCGAAATCGTGGGCGAAGCGAGCAACGGCCGGGAGGCGGTGGCGCTGGCCCGCAAGTTGCGCCCGGCTGTCGTCGTGATGGACATCTCCATGCCCCGGCTGAATGGCGGCGAGGCCACGCGTCAAATCCTCCGCGCCGCCCCCACCACGAAAGTGCTGGCGCTCTCGGCGCATGATGACGACGAGTATGTCGTCCAGATGGCCGCGGCCGGCGTCTCCGGCTACGTGATGAAGCACCACTCCATGCAGGTGCTGGCCCAGGCGATCCGGGAAGTCGCGGGCGGGAAGAAGTATTTCAGCGCGTCAATTTCCGCGCGCCTGAAGGCGGCGGGAGCACCGCGCGCGACGGTGGCCCGCCGATAACGACGGCCCCCGGCCGGCTGACCTCGCGCGAGGCGGAGGTGTTGCAACCCGTGGCCGCAGCTTCGCCAACAAACAAATCGCCGGCGAACTCGGCCTCAGCCCCAAGACCGTCGAAAAACATCGCCAGCAGCTCATGAACAAACTCGGCATCCACAACACCGCCGGAGTGACCCGCCACGCGATCGCCGCCGGCGGGAGAGAACGCCGCGGGCCGGCAAAGATCGACTAAGTGCCTATGCGAATAGCCCGGGGCAAACGAGGCACCGACCGAGGTCGGACCCGACAATTCTGCTGTAGGGCGCAAGCTTGCTCATCGCCTGGATCAGAAGCCGACAAGGGTTATTCGGATAGGCTCTAACCTCCCACCGGCCGAAAAGGGCGGCGCGGGCGCGCAGCGAATGACCGGTTTGGAATGCGACAGCTCGACGCCGCTTTTCCGCGGCGCGACTTGGCGCGCCGTTCCGGGCGGGCCTCCGAAGAGGTATTTCTTCGCAGGCCAGCTCGCTTGCGCGCGCTCTGCTCGCAAGCAGTCGGAGCGCGCGCAAGCGAACTGACCTGCAAAACCAAAGGCCGCTCATTCAACGGCAATGGGCCAACGGCCGGGCCTCAGTCAAAAAGCGAGGGGCCGTTGATATCAGCTCTCGCTGACTTTGCAGAAAAAAGCGGACAACGCGTGTTCCGCGCGGTCCGCTCCTGGAAAAACCCACTCGAATCAATCGGGTGCCGTGGGCTTGCCTACGGGTGGCTGTGATTACGACCGTTCTGCGGCGTGCTTTCGTAGGGGAACGTCTTGTTGTAACCAACGTCGTTTTTACTCACTCCGTCGATTCCGTCGGCAACCCGGATGACCACGGGACCGCGCAGATCGCTGATAATCGCGCTGACCGCGATGTCCACAACGTCGTCCCCGAAACGACGGCCGTTGGGCCAGCCGCCAGGGATTTTCCCGCCATTGCCAAACGGATCCTGAATCTGGCTCTGGAGCACGTCGCCGCCGAAAATACTGAGCCGCGAAAAACCGGCGTCATCGGGATTGGTGGGATGCCCCGCACCGCTGCCCGCGAGTCGGGCCGCCGACGTGGAAAGATCCACTTTGATCAAATCGGGGATGTAGATGCCCGCGATGTCAGTCCGGTTGGTTTCGACCGCAGGGCCGCTGCCGCCAAAAACAATCGCATTGATCAATTTCGCCAGCTCGGGATTAAGCGCATATTTCGCGAAGAGCGCCGCATCCTGCGACGGACTGCTCCGGTTGTAGCGGTCTTTGTCCACGATCGCGACCAAGCCCTCGTTGAAGAGCGGATTGCCCTGGCGTCCCACCTGCACCCACTGGCCCGAATTCTGATCATCATCAGCATCATCCCGGATGATGCGAACATGCTTTCGGCTGGTGGTCGCATACACCCCGACAATCTGGCGGTCACCGCCCAGTTCCTGGACCGGAATCTTGAGCGCCATCAGGTGCACATTGAAACCGCCCTGAGAATCTTTCCCCGGACTGCGGAGTTGCAGCAGGTCGAAAATCGAGAGGATGTCGCCATAAAAACCGTCATCGCGCTGGCCGGCAAACGAGGTGTAGCCACTCCCAAGATTCGTGACCGCGTCTTTGGTATAGGGATCGAGCTGGGCAAAAGTGGGGACGCCATCCTTCGCGGGGTTGTTGCCGTTGTTACCTTGGTTGTAGAGTGGCGTCGCGATGCCCTGGTTGTTTGGCGGCACGACTCCGTTGCCGAGGACTACATCTTTTTTGCCTTTGCGGTGATCCACCTTCGTCACCGTATAGGTCTGCACCAAGTTTTGCCCCGCGTCGGCGACGGTATTGATGACGCCGAGATAGGACTGGAGAATGGTGTTCCGGTTGCGATAACCGGTCTTGAACTGAAATTGGTAACTCAGGGTTGCTTTGCCCGCTTTCACATCCTCCCCGAGTGCGACGTGAATCTCATAAAGCACGTTGTCGTCGAAATTATACTTGTTCGGCCCGACGCCCGGCTCCTCGTGCGGATAGACGCCCAAGGCGACATTGAGATATTTGGAACCGGCGGACGCGCCGCCGACGAAAGCATACACGTCCGTGGTATTGGCCGCCGGGTCGAGGGTGATCAACGGAGCATCCATGTGGCTGGAGGCCCGGGATTGGGCGGCGAAGGTGGCTGCGATCATAAAGGTCGCAACGAGTTGGCTGAGTTTTCTTTTTTTCATGTGATCGGTGGGATTTCCCGGCGGGTTTGAGGCCGGGAATGGCGTTGGAATCCGCGAAAACGCTCGCGGAAAAATTTATCGTGCCGTCGGACTGGAGTGGGTGGCGGTGTTTGCGACCGCGGGGGCTTTCACCGCGGATGCGAGGTGTTCGCGTTCCGAGGGAAGCAGCAATTTTTCGAGAGAACGCGCGCGCCCGATCCATTCTCCGGCGTCGGCGCGGTCGAGACGCACCGCGATGACCGCAGCATGCAGGAAGATGCGGGCGTCCTTTGTCCCTTCGGCGAGCGCGCGTTCGATCGCCTGCCAAGCTTCGGTGAAGCGACCGGCGCCAAACTGGGCCCACGCCAGCGCGTCGTAGCTGAAAACATCGGCTCGGTCCCCCAACTCCCGGGTGGCAAGGCGCAGGGCCAGGTCGGTCTGCTCGCCCCGCGTGGCGAGGTATAATGCGAACGTGCGCGGGTCACTCGCGGACCCCCGGCGTCCGAGTTCGCTCTCAGCTGCGACCGCTTCGGGGATGCGATTTGTCGCCCGTAACGCATCCGCGAGCGCCCACTGATACTCGGGCAGTGGATTTTTTGCGACCGCACGGTGGAGAAGAGTGACGGCTTCCTCCGCTTGCCCAGCGCCCAACACCATTCGCCCTTGGAGCAGCAGCGCGGGCGCATAATCCGGAACAAATCGCTTTGCTGCCACCCATGCCGCCTCCGCTTTCTGACCGGCACCGGCCTGCGCTTGCAACGTCGCCAGCCGGGTGAAAGTCCACGCCAGCGATTCGGCGCTGCCCTGGCTGCCGGCGCGGGCGGCAAGTTCGGCCGCCTCGATTGCGCCCATGAGGTCGCCCTTGAGCCACCGCCCATGGGCAACCCGACTGTAGGATTGCAGGTTGGGCTGCAGATTGACCATCCGCTGATAGGCCGCGATGGCTTCCGAAAGTTTTCCTTGGTCGGCGAGCGCATCGCCCAAGAGACCGTGGTCGAAGGCGAACTCGCGTCGCGCCACGAGCTGGCGGGCGATCGCTTCCGCCTCCTTGAAGCGGTGGAGTGACTGCGCGACATGCCCCAGGAGCAACAGTGCCCCGGCACTATTTTTGTCCCACTCCTGCAGCGCGAGGGCGCAGTTCTCGGCGATCTTGTAGAATCCGGAATCGTGCGTGACGCGGGCCTTATCCACGAAAAGCCAGCCCAGCCGTTCCAAATGCGGCCGCGGATCAGCCGCTGCCGACACCGCCTGTTGGGTTTTCGCGATCTGCTCGTCGAGCGGCTCGATCCCAAGGTGGGGCACAAGTGCGATCTGCCAGGCCAGCGAGCTGCGGTCGGGTGCCCGCGCTTTTTTTTCCGCAACTTCAGTGGGCAAGGGCGATGCGACGTTCACGGCCGCAAACGAGGTTATAGCAACGGTGAAGATCGCTGCGATTCCGAACTGCGCACGAAGAGCTGGTGGCATGCGATTCATTTGACGCACTAGTTTTCCTATAATGAGGTTTACGTGCCGAGTGCAGCGGGGGATGCATGGAACCGGCAGAGCAAGTGTGCAACTGGCGAGAACCCGTGGGCGCAGGGCGTTGGCAAACGATCGCAGGCGCACGGCCGCCGCGGCCGGCGATGACCCGCACCGCGATCGCCGCCGGCGTGATCGCACGCCGCGGGCCGCCGACGATCAATCCCGCGCCGGACAGCTGAAACGGACTCATGCCGCGGCAGATGTAGGGCGCGGTCGCCCTACAGCCATTCGGCTTTTGCTTTTCCCGTCGGGACCGGCCCGAAATTTTTCACGCGACGGCGAGGCGGCCGGAGGCGCGCGACGGCTCGAACCACTCGCCCAGCCCGGTGTCACACGCAAACTCGGGGCACATCTCGGAGAGCAACGCGCGCACATTCCGCCGCGCGCGCGCGATGCGGCTCTTCACCGTGCCGACGGTGATGCCCTGCGTCCGGGCGATATCGCCGTAGGATCGGTGCAGGATGTTGCGCAGCGTGAGGATCTCGCGATGCGGCGGGGCCAGCCGCTCCATGCACGCCGCGATGAGACCGTGGAACTCATCCGCCACGGCGGTGCGCGCGGGATCAGGCGAGTCGGCGGCCACCAGTTCGGCGAGCGTCGCGGTCGAACTCTCCCCGAGGGGACTGTCGAGCGAGATCGTGGCGTGGCGGCGGCGGCGATAATAAAACCAATAGCGGTTGCGCGCGAGATTGAGCGCGATGCTGTGCAGCCACGTGGCCAGCGACGAATCGCCGCGGAAGCGCGCGAGCCCCTGATACGCGCGGACGAAGGTGTCCTGCGTAATCTCCTCGGCGTCGGCGTGGTTGCGCAGGAAGGAGTTGATGATGAGAAAAAGTTTCTCCCGATACCGGCTCATGATTTCGAGAAAGGCGGCTTCGTCGCCGGCGTTGAAGCGCCGGACCAGTTCGGCATCGTGCCGCGCCGCCGCCGTCGAGGCGGAGCGATCTGGAGCCGGGCGGGTGGCGCTCGAGGTGGTGGAGACCCTGGCGATTGTTGTTTTCATGGAGGTATGAGGAAAGGATTCGCGCTCAGTAGGCGCGGGAAAGGGTGAACGAGCCGAAATTGTTGAACGGTTCGGCCTGCGTCTTGAATTCGCGCGTGCGGCGCGCCTGCGTGTATGTGAGCTGCCACGGCCCGGCGATGAGCCCCAGGCCCGCGCTTACATCCGCGACGAGATATTCCTTTTGCACGGAGCGGCTGCGGCGAAACGTGTTGCCGTCGAGAAAAAGATCCCGCGCGATCGCGCGGCCATCGGCGGCGCCGAACACGAAGAAACTGAAATTGCGATTGAGCGCGACGCGCGGGTCGAGGTCGTCGGTCGGGCTGGCGCCGAAGCTGCCGGCGCGGGAGAGCTGCACGCCGAAATCACTCGGCAGATGATAACCGAAGCGCAGCGTGCCGCCGGTATTGGCGTAGGTCTGGACATTACCAAGGCTCGCACCCGCGTGAGGAATGAAATCAGCACCGAGCGTGTCGCTGAACGCCCGGCCATACATCCGCCACCGGCGCTCATAGATCAGGTTGACGCCGATCTCATCGCGGAGCTGGTAGTCCCAGCCGCGCGGCCGCGCGCTGCCGATCAACTGGTGAAAGAGGCGCTGCGTGTCCTCGGCGAGACTGTGCGGGCCCACGATTCCGACCTGCAGCGCAAACGTGTCCGCGATCGACCGCGTCTTGGTGATGAAATCGAATTCGAGATAGGTCCAACCCGCGTAGGGCCGATCGCGGCGATCGGGATTCGGCACCTCGATGTCGCGCGGCGTGTAGATGTTCTGGCCCAAGGCCAGGCCGAGATCCTTTTGTCCCTCGAGCCGGTTCACGAATGGCAGCATTTCGAAGCACGTTTTCCGCCAGCCGGACTGGCCCCATTGCGTGAGCTCGGGCGAGAGCCAGGAAAATTTCAGCCCGTTGGTGTAGTGCTGATCGGTGCCGGTGAACGAATCGTTTTCAACATAGACCGTGACGACCGGGGCCGACCGCGCGCGCTCGGTGGAGATGATCGCGTCGGCCGCCGCGGCAATGGTGCTACCCGCGAGCGCGCACGCCAACATCAGTCCGAGCGCGGAGCCGGCGACATTCAGCGGCGAGCGCCCGCGAGAATATTTCGCGGAGAACCTCGAAGGGCGGGACACGGTGGTCATGAAAAAGAAGAAGCGGAAAATTGAAGGGCGTGGTTAGACGCGGCGTGGATTGGCAAAGCTTACGCGAGATACCCGGCCGCCGGTATGGGCTGTTACCCTACTGTTAGGGCGGACCGGTCGATGGCCGCTTGCGCTTGGCCACGGCACCCCTTCAGTGCGCGCGTCACAAGCTTCACCCGCAATGTCCCGCCCACCCTCGCCCAAGTTTACCTACCAGCACCTCTTCGAGCCCGCCACCGACCTGCCCGCCGTAGGCTCGGCGAAGGCTGGTCCGGCCGCGCCGCTGCTACTGCTGCATGGCACCGGCGGCAACGAGCACGACCTGCTCCGGCTCGGTCGCGCCATCTCCCCCGGCGCGGCGCTGCTGAGTCCGCGCGGCGATGTGAGCGAGGGCGGCGCGCTGCGCTTTTTCGCGCGGCTCGCCGATGGTGTGTTCGATCCGGAGGAAATTATCCGGCGCACGCACGCGCTCGCGGATTTCATCGTGGCGGCGACCGCCCACCACCAGCTCGACGCGCGGCGGCTGATCGCCGTGGGTTTTTCCAACGGTGCCAACATCGCCGCGACGCTCATGCTCCTTCGCCCGGAAATTCTCGGCGGCGCCGTCCTGCTCCGCGCGATGGTCGTCCTTGATCAAGCCGCCGCGCCCGGCTCGCTCACCGGCAAACGCGTGCTGCTGCTCAACGGCAACGTCGATCCCATCATCCCGCTCGATCATCCGCCGCGTCTCGCCGCGCTGCTCCGCACCGGCGGTGCGGAGGTGACAGCCCAATCGCTCGCGGCGAGCCACGGCCTCACGCCGCAGGATGTCGCGCACGCGCAGGCGTGGTTGGCGAAACGGTAGCGCCGGTTCGAACACATCCGATCGGATTTAGGCGGGGTGCGCTCACCCCGCGGCGGCTACACGGTGTAGGCCATGAAGCGGGGTGAGGGCACCCCGCCTACATTTTTTTCAATCGCCGCCCGGCTCAGAAATTCCCCTTGATGCCGAATTGAAAGTTCACGCCGTATTCGCCCTCGGAGGCGAACTTCACGTAGCGCGGGCTGCCGATCGCGTAGGCGTAGTTTTGGTCGCGGTCGTTGAAGATGTTACGGACGCTGAAATAAAAACCGTAACGGGCGGTCAGGCGGTAGTCACCCGAGAGATCGAGGCGCAGCCGCTCGGCCTGGTAGTTCCAGCCGTTGGCGCCGATGTTGCCCGCGGCGATGGTGCCGACCTTCTTTTTCCCGACGAGCGTCCACTTCGCAAAGAGCGAGAGCGGGCGGCGCGTATAGTTCACGCCCCAGTTGATCAGTTTGGGCGTGAAGCCGCGGAAGTCGGCCTCGGCGGGGCTGCGGTTGCGGACAAGCGTGGCATTGGCGAAGACGCGGATGGATTTCGCGAATTCGAGCGACGTGAAGGTCGTGAGCGGCGCATTGAGGTCGAATTCCCAGCCGTTGATGTGCGTGATGCCGGGGACGTTGATGGGCGCGTTGACCTGATAGCCGACAAATTCCTCGCCGAGATCGAGCGTCTGAAGGAACTCGGAGGTCGCGAGAAAGTTTTGCGTGGAGAAGGTGTTCTTGATTTGCCGGCGGTAGAATCCCGCGGAGAGCACTGCACCATTGCTCGGGTAATACTCGAGGCGGAAATCCCCGGAGTTGGCGGTCCAGGGTTTCAGCGCGGGATTCTTGGTGACGATGGTGCCGAGCGCCGCGCCGGTGGCGCTGCTGCTGGGATCGAAGTCGATTTGGCTGACGTTGGTCGGACCGAGGATGTTGCCAAAATCGGGGCGGCCGACGGCTTGCGCGAGTCCAAGGCGGGCTTGGACGTTGGCGCTGAGGCTGTAGGTGGCGTTGAGGCTCGGGTAGTAGCCGCCGTATTGTTTGCTGAGACTGGCGCCGAGTTTCTGGTAAACGAGCGCGTCCTCGGCGATGCCGTTGGCAATGCCAGTTGGGTTAATCGCACCGACAGCCGTCGTGGTGCTGGTGTCCGTGTAAGTGAGAATGGGGCGTTTGTTCGCATCGAGGATCAGGTTGCCGGCGGCGTCGTGCCGGTATCTCGCGTTGTTGTCCTGGAGCACGGCGCGGCCTTTGTCAGTGGTGCGCTCGTAGCGGACGCCGGTCACGACGCGGAAGCGGTTGTTGAAAAAGGAAAAGTCGCCCATGAGAAAGAGCGCGTCCTGTCGCTCGGTGATTTGCAGGGGCGACGTGAGCGTAGTGCGGATGTCGGTGCGGAGATTGGTCTGCGTGTTGAACCAGTTCGGATTGGCCTCGTAGAGCTGCCACGCGCGGCGGCCGCTGGGAAACTGGACCTGCTGGAGGCCGCGCGGCTCGGGAAACGAGAGCATCGCTTGGTTGAGCACGCTGAACGGGAG